>JBAPSR010000339.1:0-4501 GCA_049281755.1 Binataceae bacterium (SeqCode) | reverse complement strand
TGGACGGTCCGCGGCCAAGAAAGACTAAACACGAAGGCACCAAGTAAGACCAAGACACCAAGACACGAAGAAGATTTTTTTCCGCGCGCGGCGCGCGAAAATGCGTCAGTTCGCTGTGCCCTCGTGGCCTGGTCGTTGGATTGACGAGTGCGCCTGGTCGCGAAGGCATCGGCGTGGAATGGGTCACGCAAAATGGATCGCGATAGTATGCGGTTTGCTTCCACGGGAACAGTTTTGCACGAAGCGGATTTGGGCATAAGGCTGAACAGTTCAGCCATGAACAAACCTGGCAAAAACCCGAACACTCGTTAGGGAAGCGGCGCAGCGCGAAAATGCACTGAAGTGGCTCTGCGCGAAGGGGTTTGATGGATCGAGGTTGCCGCGGCGCGAAGCGAGTACCCGAATTTGGTCGTGCACATTTTCCGCTGCGCGGTGGACATCGCGGACGGGGCGCGCGACAATCCGCGCGTTATGGAAAAATGGTTCGATACTGCTCGCTTCGGGATGTTCATTCATTGGGCGCCGTCATCACAACGCGGATGGGAGCTCTCGTGGCCGCTCGTCGGCAGCATCAATTCGCTGCCCAACGCGCAAGTCGTAGCGGTGGACGAATATCATTCGGCCGCGGCGACGTTTAACCCGGTGAAATTCGACGCGCGCGCGATCGCGCGGATGGCCACGCGCGCCGGGATGACCTACGGCGTGCTGACGACGAAGCATCATGACGGCTTCTCGATGTTCCACACCGCGACTTCGGATTACGGCGTCGCGCGCACGCCGTTCAAGCGCGATATCGTGCGCGAATACTCCGACGCATTTCGGGCCGAGGGTCTACGCGTCGGCTTCTACTTCTCGCTGATCGATTGGCATCATCCCGACTACCCCGCATTCACCGAGGCCGACAAGCCCTACAAGTGGGGCGCATGGCGCCGCAGCACGCCAGAACAATGGGAGCGATTTGTCGGCGTGATGTTCGCGCAGATGCGCGAGCTGCTGAAAAACTACGGCAAGATCGATCTGTTGTGGTTCGACGGCGGATGGGAGCGCTCGCCGGAGGAATGGAAGGCGCGCGAGCTCGAAAAAATGATCCGCGAGCTCCAACCGGAGATCGTCATCAACGATCGCCTGCCCGGATGCGGCGACTACGACTCTCCCGAGCAGGCGGTTCCCGCCGTGGCGCCCGCGCGCGCGTGGGAGACCTGCATGACGATGAACAATAGCTGGGGCTACAACCCTGGCGATCGCCATTACAAATCGGCGCGCAATCTGGTTCATACGCTCGAAGAAGTGGCGGGCAAGGGCGGGAACCTGCTGCTCAACGTGAGCCCGACCGGCGACGGCACGCTGCCGCCCGAGCACGTCGAGCGGCTCGAAGCCTTCGCCCGATGGAACGAGCGCAATGGCGAGAGTATCGCGGGGACGACCGCGGGCCTCGAACCGTGGCAATTCTACGGACCCTCGACGCGGCGCGGCAATCGCGTGTACCTGCACTGCGTGATGCGCCCGTACGAGGCGGTATCGGTGCGCGGGCTGAATGTCAGGCAGGTGAAGAGCGCGACGGTGCTAGGCTCGGACGAGAAGCTGAAGCTCCATCGGCGGATAGCCGCGATGGACGCGGTGTTCAACAAAGACCCGGTGGGCGAGCTGATAATCGACGTCCCCGAGCACCTGCTCGATCCGATCGCAACAGTGATCGCGCTGGATTTTTGAGCGGCGCCGCAAGCGAAGCTGAGTGGCGTGCGCAAACGGGCGCGTCGCGACGCGCCCCTACGAAAACTCCGCGATCGCCTTGTCCGTAATTGGTAGAACATCGCAGGTGGGTGCGTCAGCGCCTCGGGATTTCTCCCTTTGGTCGAAATGACGGATGGGAACTCCGCAGCATAAATGCAGTGGCGTCGGCGGGCTGCCCTGGCCGTCATTTCGAGCCGGAGGCGAAAAACCCCGGCTGCCGAAACACCTAGGCTGGTTGCACTAATCGCTTCGCGGAGATCCTTCACCTTCGGCTCAGGATGACGGATGAGAATTGCGGGTTTCTCGCGGCCTCGACTGGAAAGCGACTATCTAGCGATCGAGAAGGTCCAGTCGTAGCGCTTGCCGCTTGCGGTGATCGATACGCGATAGGTTGCGCCCGCCGTCAGAGGAGCTTGCGGGACTACTACTACCGTGCCTTGGCCTAGCAGGACCTGGCGGGCGGTTTTTTGCGTGGTCGGGTCGAGATTGGTGTAGGTCGAGGAGTCGAAGCCGCAGGCGTCGAGCTTGGTTGCGGCGCCGTCCGCGGAGATGCGCTCGAAGGAGTACGCGTCGAGACTGGTGCGGATCCAGTAGCCGGTCGCGAGCGTGATCGGCAGTCCTGTCGGCGCTTTGTATCCGGCGCATGCGCTCAAGGGGTCGGGCCATTCGTTGGTGAAGGTCCGCAGATTGATTGCCGTGCCGCTGGCGGGAAATTCGATCGGCGCCGCGTAGACTGTTCCTTGCGCGCTCGGCGCGACGCCGCTTTGCGCGTCGAGCGCGGCAACGCACAGCCCTCGATCGCACACCTGGTTGAAGCCTACCCGGCGCAGGCGCGGACTTAAGAGCGGCAGGCGATGGAACGCGCCGCTTATCCAATCGACCAGCGCCCATCCGGCGGGATCCTTGACCGTCATGCCGCCGAACGCGATGAAATCGACGTCGCTGGATTCGCCGGCGCTGGCGCCCGCGGCCGTGTAGCCGGGTTTGTCCGCGCTTTCGAGATGCGAATCGATTCCGGGATTGCCGCCCGCGCGCAGCGACGGACCGAGATTCTCGACCAGGTATTTGACGTGCGCGCTGTCACCGGCGCTAAGCGTTGGATCTTCGACCACCGGCGCAACCTTGGCCATCGCGCGGTACGCATTGAGCCGCTTTAGCCATTCGGGCTGCGGACCCGACGGCGTCGGTATCGACGTCGGTAACGATTCCGACAACGCGAGCGTGGCGTCTGCGGCGGGCGCGACGGATTCTTTCGCCGCGGGCGACTCGACGACCGTCTGCCGAGCCTCGCGCTGAAGCCATCGCCAGGTCATCGAGAAGGCGCCCAGGAACAGCAGGAGCATCAGCGGAATCGCGACGCGCAGTCCGGGGCCGCGCGCGCCTACTCCGGGCATGAAGACGTAGCGCGCCTGCCCGAAACCAATCTCGTCGCCGCGTTTTAGCCTTACGGGGTTCGTGACCCGCTTGCCGTTTACATAGGTGCCGTTGGTCGATTCGAGATCGATCAGATCGTAGCCGCGGATTCGGCGGCGAATTACGGCGTGATGGCGTGAAACGGTCTTCTCGGCCAGAACGAAATAATTGCCGATGGCGCTGCCGACGGTGGTCTTGCGCCTGACCAGCGGCAATTCGCGCGCCCCGCTGCCGCCGCCGATCGCGACCAGGCGCGGCTGTTTATTCGTACGCTTGGCTCCTGCCGCCACCGCCCCCATCCCCTTACTCGCGCTCGATCAGCCGAGATTCCAGAATTTGCCGACGCCGTGCGCGGCGCGCTCGATTATCGGCATCACGCGGTCGCCGCCGCGCGCCTTTGCGATCGGCTCGTCGGCCTCGCGTCCGAGTTCTTCGATCACCGCGCGTCCGGAATCTACCAGCGCCGCGATGTCGTAGCCGCCTTCGAGCGCCGCGATCATCCTGCCGCCACAGCATTCGGCGGCGAGCCGTTTGACGCGCCGCGTCATCGCGACGAATCCGTCTTCGGTCACGCGCATATCGCCTAAAGGGTCGCGGAAGTGGCAATCGAAACCGCACGACACGATTATGAACTCCGGCTTGAACTTGCGCCCGATCGGCAAAATAAACTCGTCGAAGAAGCGCAGATATTCGTCGTCGCCGAACCCTGCCGGCATCGGGGCGTTCACGTTGAAACCCGCGCCTTCGCCCGCGCCCATTTCATGCAGAGACCCGGTGCCGGGATAGTGCGGATACTGATGAGTCGAGGCGTACAGCACCCGCGGCGACTCGTAGAATATTTCCTGGGTGCCGTTACCGTGATGCAGATCCCAATCGACGATCATCACGCGCTCGAGTCCGCGCCTGTCGAGCAGCCATCGCGCCGCGATTGCGACGTTGTTGAAGAAGCAGAAGCCCATCGCGCGCGCGGGGCGTGCATGATGCCCGGGAGGGCGCACGATCGCAAACGCGTTGTCGGCGGCGCCGTCGATCACCGTCTCGGCCGCCGTCAGCACACCGCCGGAGGCGAGTAGCGCGGTCCGGTAAGTATCGGGGCAGGTATGCGTATCCGGATCGAAATCGAAGCGCGCAACCGACGCGCTGCGCTCGACCGACGCGATATACTCCGGGTCGTGACACAGCGCGATTTCCTCGAGGGTCGCGGGGCGCGGCGAGAGAAGCTCAAGATTCGGCCGGTCGAGCGACTGGGCCATCTCGATCATCGCGGCTACCCGCTCGGGGCGTTCAGGATGCGACCGGCCGGCGAAATGTTTCAGATACAATCGGTCGGTCACAATCGCGGTCTTGAGCATCGTTG
>JBAPSR010000338.1:0-4250 GCA_049281755.1 Binataceae bacterium (SeqCode) | reverse complement strand
CATCAGGATGCGCACAGCGAATCCAAACTCACCCGCGCGTCGCGATACGCCCCTACGAATTGCTGGGTGCGGAAACACAGCCTAAAGCCTGTGCCACAAATTCTTAATCCGTTCTTGTCGGGTCGTTTTCAGCGCGCTTCGCGGAAAAAACTGCACGGCCAAATTTGGGAGCTCGCTTCGCGCGACAGTAGCCTCGATCCACCGAACCCATTCGCGCACAGGCGCTTCAGCGCATTTTCGCGCCGTGCGGCTTCCCTAACGATCGTTCGGGTTTTTGCCAGGTTTGTTCATGGCTGAACTGTTCAGCCTTATGCCCGAATCCACTTCGTGCAAAGCTGATCGCGTGGAAGCAATCCGCACATTATCCGGCCCTATTTTGCCGGCCTTACTCCACTGGGATACTCCCGCGACCAGACGCAGGCATCAATCCAACCACCAGGACCCGAAGGCACAGAGAAAGACCCCATTTCCGCGCGCCGCGCGCGGAAATGCGTATCCTTCGTGTCTTGGTGTCTGCGTCTTCCTTGGTGGTCTTCGTGTTTAGCTTTTTGCTCCAAAAATCGAGTACCGAAAAAGCTGCCAAAACGAACCCATCGCCTCGAATTCGGCAGCATTTTCAAGGAGTTTATTTTTTGAGCGACTAGAAAAGATACCAAACGAACCCACCGAATTTTGCCCGAATCCAAAAATCCAAGGCCCTGCCTTGCCCGGATTCCCGCGATGCCGCCGGATAAGCGATGGCAACGCTAAACCATAAGCGATGTGTCACCTGATAGCGATCGTTACTTCTGGTAATCATTTTTAGCTGTGTATAACGTTGACACCGGATTTGATGGTTTGTAGCATGCCCCTAAATTTTTATTGCACTTGCGGTTATCCGGCTAGTGCGGATGGGGGGATTGTTATGCTCCGGTCGCGTCGAGTAGCTTTCGCAGCGCTTCTTGTTACATCTCTCCTGATCTCTATCGGTACGGCGACCGCTGCCGCGCCGCCAAATTCCACCCCGGCGGTCCGCATCTCCGGGCACGTGCTGCCGGCCCTTTCGAAGGCGACGGTCCTCCCGGCGACAGACAATTCAAGCGCGGCGAGAGAAGCGGCCCAGCCGATCACCCTGACGATCGTGCTGAGGCGCGACAATCAGGCGGCCTTCGAGAGTTACCTGCACGAGATCTACAATCCGAGCTCGAAGAACTTCCATCACTACCTGACGCAGCGGCAAATCGCCGATCGCTTCGGACCGTCGCGCGGGTCATACAATGCGATGCTTGCGTATCTGCGGGCGGCCGGGTTTCAGCTCGCCCAAACGTCCAAGAATCGACTGACAATTACAGCTAGCGGCACCCGCGGTGATGCCGAGCGCGCATTCGATGTGAGTATCGGCGATTACCGAATCGGAACGCAGAAATTTTTCGCGAACGATGAAAATCCCGCGCTTCCGCCGCGACTCGCGTCGCACGTGATGGCGATCGCGGGGCTGTCAGATCTCTCCAAGCCGCACAAAGCGATCAAAGCTTTACGCAACGCCCAGTGTGCGATTTTGGCCAGCCTTTGCTGGCTGAGTACCCCGGCGGGTCCTGACGGCAGCACAGCCCCACAGACTCAGGCGAAAAATAAAGTGTTGGAGGCGTGCAACGGGGCGGTGGAAAAAAATGGGGCGTACAATATGGGGCAGGGCTTTGATTTCTTTTGCGGTGGCTCCGCACCCTCGCCAATGATTTCGCCTGCGGTCAATCGTTCCGTAGCCCGGCCGCAACCGGATACCTCGCCGCTTCCATGGACGGGGCTCGATGGAACCGGTCAGACGATCGGCCTGGTCGAGTTCGACAATTTCGAGACCAGTGACGTTCAGGATTACCTGGCGTTCGCGAGTCAGCCCGCCGCGTTGATCAACAACCTCACCGAGGTGAACGTCAATGGCGGCGCCAGTGCCGGAATCAATCAGGATGAAGTGCTGCTGGACATTGATACGACGCTGACGATGGCGCCGGGCGCAAAGACTGTAGTTTACGATGCGCCGTTCAACAGCCCGGGCGCGAGCTTCCAAGCCGTGTTCAACCAGATGATCAACGACAACGTCACGATCATCTCGAATAGCTGGGCCTACTGCGAGGATGAGACTACCGCTGCCGACGTCGACAGTATCGACACGATTTTCCAGAATGCCGCTGCCGCGGGAATCAGCGTTTTCAACGGCTCCGGAGATACCGGCAGCACCTGCCTCGACGGGAGCGCCAACACCGTATCGGTACCTGCCGATTCTCCCAACGCAACCGCGGTCGGCGGTTCGTCGGAGCCAGCCGCTCCCGGTCTCATGTATGGCCCTGAAACCTGGTGGAATGGTTCCGCCGCAAACCCGGAGACGGGAGAAGGCGGATTCGGAATAAGCAAGTTCTTCGCGGCCGCGAGCTATCAGACCCTGCTGACCGGCTCGAGCATGCGTTCGGTGCCCGACGTGGTTATGAGCGGCGACCCGGCTGCGGGTGTCTTTATCTGCCAAGCCAGCGCTGGCGGGTGTCCGACCGGACTCGAATACGGGGGAACCAGCATCGCGGCGCCCGAATGGGCTGCGATGGCGGCGCTGCTGAACGAAGGGCAAGGCAGCAACCTCGGATTGCTCAATCCACACCTTTATCCGCTGGCGAATACCGACGCATTTCACAATGCCGCGGCGCTCGGTAGCGATCTTGCTCACGTCGGATTGGGCTCTCCCAATCTGAACCTGATGTACCTGGCGCTGACCGGGCAAAGCGCCGGAATTCCGAGCGCGACGCTCTCCCAGATCGGCGAATCGCTTCCGGTTCCGGCGTCGGGGATTGTGCCCAATGGAGTTCCAGCCGATGGGGCTACCCCGCTGACGGTCTTGGTCGCGCTGCGCGACGCCAACGGAAATTCAGTCAGCGGCAAAACCGTGACTCTCTCCGCCGGCGCGGGAACCAGCGCGGTTGTCACTCCTTCGAGCGCGATAACTACCAGCAACAATGGGGTGGCGAGTTTCACCGTCACCGATCTGACCGTTGAAAATCTTACATTTACTGCGACCGACAGCGGCGATGGAGTTCAGGTATCGCAGAGTCTCCAGATCCCGTTCGTGACGCCGCCCGCCGCCTCAGCCGCGCTCAACGCGGCTCCATCCACGGTCACGGCCGACGGTGTCACCTCGACTGGCATCACCGTTACGCTCGAGGATTCACTCGGGCGTCCATCGCCGGGCAAACAGATCCAGATCACGCAAACCGGCAACTCCTTGATCACGGGACCAACTCCTCCGGTTACCGATTCCGACGGGGAAATCCAGTTCACCGCGACCGACACCAACAACGAAACCGTGACCTACTCCGCCACCGACGTATCCGACGGCAACCTGCTGTTCCCACAGACCGCCCAAGTGGCGTTCAGCGACGCGCCCGAGCCCAACTGCGGCAACCAAACCCCAGTGGCCGCGCCAGGATACGTGGTGACACCGTACGTGACCGGCTTCCTGGCCCAGAACTTCTCGTACGCCAATAACTCGATAAACTACGGCGGATGCCCGGGTGCGAGCGGAATCGCGTTCGACACTTCGGGCAACATTTTCGTGTCCGACCTTCCGACCGGCGATATCTACAAGCTGCCAGGTGGCGGCGTCGTCAATAACAGCAACCTGATCAACAGCACTCTCGGACCTGCCGGGGGCGATTTGGTGTACGAAAACGGCAACCTTTACGCGGTGCAGGGCGCCATTCCGGGCGACGGGTCAAACTCCGGCACCGTCACCCAGATCAATCCCTCGACCGGTGCGGTCATCGGCACTGTCGCCACAGGTCTCAACTGCCCACAAAAGATGGCCGCCGATCCGCTCACCGGCGATCTGTTCGTCGATGACGCGTGCAACGGAGCGGCCGGAAATCCCGCGCTTATCCGTATCTCGAATCTCGGCGGGAGTCCGACCACCTCGACTTACGCAACCCTGCCAAACGAGACCAACTACGAGATCACGTTCGCGTCCGACGGGACCATCTACGTGATGAGCGGCGTGAATTTCAGCAACAACTACTCCGCCACCGTGGTCGAAGTTGGTGGCACCAACACTACTCAGCCGGCCGCCGTCGCCACGATCTCCTCGATCGTCCCGGCCGACGAGATCCTGCTCGCCGCAGGAACCGCTTCCGGCGGAGGCGCGCAATACCTGATCTCAGGCAGCCTCGCCAATATTCCCACCAGCAGCGGGCTGGGCACATTCGATCTGACCAGCAACCCGCCCAGCGCCGGCG
>JBAPSR010000337.1:0-2352 GCA_049281755.1 Binataceae bacterium (SeqCode) | reverse complement strand
ACTGTGTACAGGGCCCCTAGACCTAATCCGATGGACATTCCGCCGCAAGCGCTAGGCGAGTGTAATTGCGGAAAGAATACGCCTTCGCTGACGTTGCCGTTTGAATCGACTGCGAACTGATAGCCTGGGGGCACCCAATTACCTTGTGTTTGTGCACATTCCTTTGGGCTGCTGTTGGTGTCCACACTGTAGGTGCCATCCGAGTTCGTGTACACGCAGGGATCGCCGTCCGAGTCCGCGCCGTTGCCGGCAGCGATACTTTGAGCTGCGCCGGAAGCCGAGCCGCATGATCCTGCCCATGGGTCGAGACAGCTGTTGTCCGAGAAAGGATTGCATGAGAAATCGCCTGGAGTGCAGCCGCTGTCCGGCGGGTTAGATGGATCGCTCGGGTCGGCACCGCCTGGGTCGCCCGAATCGCCGCCGTTGTCGCCGCCACTGTCAGCGCTGCCGCCGCCACCGTCGTCACCCCCGCCGCCGCTTCCGTAGTCAACCCCACCATCATCTCCACCGCCGCCTCCACCTCCGCCGTCTCCGTCACCACCATCATCCGACCAATCGTCGAGGTACATGCCGGTCGGATCGGTAAGTCTCAACGGATTATTTCGCGCGTAGGCGTAGCGATTCAGGGTCTGTGGATCGCGGAGATGGGCGGACGAGAGACTGGCGGGGTCGGGCGAGGGCCGGGAATCAGGGCGACTCACGGAGCGTCAGCGCCGTCCTTCTCCGCGCTCTCCGGCGCTCCCCGGCGCTCGGCGTTAACCTAGCCAGCAACCCGCCGCTGATCCTCACTTCATCGCTAAGCGAGCCTTCGGGCGGGCCGATTTGAGTTGACCCTAATGGCTCACGACTAGGTAGCGGACAAGACCGTAGACCAAGGCGAGAACCAGGGCTATAGCGTAGCCGTTAAGCAGCCAGCGCCAAGCCCTTCCTCCCCGGCTCATCGGTGGAGCAACAGGTTCTCGCCCCTCCTTATGCAGTTTCTCGATCAGTGCTTCTTGTGCTGCCTTGCCCTTCTCCCAGTCTCGCCACAGCCAGCGGAACAACACAATCGCCAGCCAGCCCAGAAGTCCCCAAAGAATCCATGTGACCCAACGGAACAGAGCCGCGCTCAAAGAGGAGATTTCAAGACCGCCGAAAAACAGACCCAAAATGGATGTAAATCCCCGCTGCCACAGGCGACCGCGCCACGAAAGTTTTCCTCCCGACGTTACGCTTCGGATGAGATAGCCAGTACCGGCATACGCCACGGCTAAGAGCACAAGTAGCAGTAGGCAGAATTGGCTCTGCCTTCCCCAGTCGATGAGTATGGCGCTGGCGCTCATCGGCATGTGTATGCAGCGTATCCGAAGGACCCGATGTCGTAGATCAGTTTCCCGGCGGTCACGATTCCGCCGATGCCTTCGGTGGCGAGGCCCTCGGATATCTGCGCGGCGGATTCCGCGCCCAAGCCCAAGTCCGTGACTGGCGCTGCTCCAGTCACGGCGTCGATGCTACCCTCGGTTGCCTTGGTCCCGAAGTCGTACGCGGTCGTCCCGAATTCGGTGCTACTCCCGCCGTAGGCGAACGACACGACGGTCGATATTGTGTTTCCAAAGAGACCGTTGGCCGCGCTGTTCCAGAAACCGGTCTTCCCATTTGTGCCGATGGCGTTCGCAATGCTCCATTTGTTCGCTGTTTCCGCCGCGCAAACGAGAAGGGGTTGCTTGGGTGCCTGTGATTGCGGCGGAGGTGTCAGCTCGTCGCTTATGCCCATAGCAGGACCTGGCTCCGTTCCGCAAGCTATGTAACAAACCTCAAATTGGTCTGGGGTGGCACTGACGCAGGCCGTGTAGTCGTCCGGGATGCAATTGCCATCTGCGTCGACGCCCAGTCCTAGAGGATCGGTGAAAGCGAGCGGATTGTTGTTCACATAGGCGTAGCGATTCAGGGTCTGTGGATCGCGTAGATGAACAGAGGAAAGACCGGCCGGATCGGGCGAGGGCCAGCGGCCCTGTGTGCCGTATTCGCGGGCGGGGAAATCGTAGAGATTGGCGACGGTGTCCTGGTTCATGCCGGTGAACGAAACGTCCGTGGTGCCCGTCTGCGCGTAGAGCTCGACGAAGGGGCCGTAGGCGACATCGTAATACAGAGCGCGGCTCGGCGTGGAAGCAAATCGCGAGGAGCCGAGCCAGTCCGAGTGGCGATAGTAGGCGAGGCCGCTGGAGATGTTGATGTGGGCACGCGCGGGCCGCCGAAATAGATGTATTCGTCGGTGACATTGCCGCTGCCATCGGATTCGTCGAGCGCCTGGGAACCCTTGGCGTAACAATGTCACTTACTGGTGACGGCGGGAGGGGAGAGGGCGACGACAAA
>JBAPSR010000336.1:0-18125 GCA_049281755.1 Binataceae bacterium (SeqCode) | reverse complement strand
GGCGCGGCGGCGCGGACCAGACGAACCTTGCCCTTCTTGTCTTCGATTTCGAGCTCGACCAGCCCGTAATCATTCATCAGTACGATCAGAGCCTTGATCTCGCGAACTTCCATCCCCACTCCCGAATTGGCCCGAGGTTTCACTTAAGGTTGCGGCACGGGCGCCGCGATCTCACGCGCGGCGCGCAATGCCAGGTAATAGCCAGTTGCGCCAAAGCCCATGATTCTCGCCACCGCGATATCGGCGATCATCGAGCGATGCCGAAAACGCTCGCGCCGGTAAACGTTGGACAGATGCACTTCCACGGTCGGCAGCGCCACGGCGCTGAGCGCGTCGCGAATCGCGACGCTGGTATGCGTGTAGGCGCCAGGATTGATCAATATCACGTCGGCATGGCCGCGCGCCTGCTGGATCCGATCGACGATCGCGCCTTCCGAGTTCGACTGATAGGTGGTCACCGCGACTCCAAGCTCGCCGCCGAGGCGCTTGAGCTCGCGGTCGATGTCTTTGAGCGTGGTGGATCCGTAAATCTCAGGCTCGCGCGTGCCGAGCAGGTTAAGGTTGGGCCCGTGGATAACCAGCGCCTTGATTGGGCGCGGCGGCGGCGCGTCGTCACGCGCGGGCACGTCTTTTCGGTTCGTCGCCATCGCTATGAAACGGGTTCCTCGCGGCAATTGAAGCCTACCACGCCGACGACTGCAAGACGGGTTTGCGGGAGCGAGGTTCCACTATTCATTGTCCTTATCCGAAAGTTTGCGGTTTTTGATCGCCTGTTGGTAGATTTCGCGCCGGCTCTGGCCGGTCAGCTTTGCGATTATCGCGCTCGCCTGTTTGAGGCTCACGCCCTCGGCTTGCAGCATCGCGATTGTCACGGCGGAGCTATCATTGCGCGCGTCGGCGCCTTCGCCTGCCCCCGCGACGACGACGGTGATCTCGCCGAGCGCGGGAGTCTCTGCGAAGCGCCGGGCGAGGTCGCCGAGGTCGCCGCGAATCGTCTCTTCATAGGTCTTGGTGATCTCGCGAACGACGGCGGCCTCGCGATGCTCGCCGAGCGCCGCCGCCATGGCGGCGAGAGTATCGCCAAGGCGGCGTCCGGCCTCGTAGAAGACGAGGGTGCGAGGTTCGCGGGCGAGCGACTCGAGATGCTTTCGGCGCGCGGCGTCGCGCGGGGGCAGGAAGCCCTCGAACGCGAAGCGGTTGGTTGCGATTCCGGCGATCGATAGCGCCGCGATAGCAGCCGAGGGACCCGGCACCGCGCGCACGGCAATCCCGGCGTCGAGCGCGGCGCGCACTAACCGGAATCCGGGGTCGGAGATTGCGGGAGTGCCTGCGTCGGTCACGAGCGCGATCTTTTCGCCGTCGCGCAGGTGCGCGACGATTTCCGGCGCGCGCTGCGCCTCGTTGTGCTCGAAGTACGAGAGCATCGGGCGGCGAATCTGATGCGCGGCGAGCAGCGATCCGGTGCGCCGGGTGTCCTCGCAGGCGACGCGATCGGCCTCGGCGAGAGCGCGCCGCGCGCGCGGCGAGAGATCCTCGGGGTTTCCGATCGGGGTCGCGACGACGAACAGGATTCCCGGGGTGGGCGCATTCGGGTTCATCGGCTTAGCGCGTCACGTGCGTTTCCAGCGGACCTGGCTGCGCCCCGGAGTGAAATACAGCAAGCGGCACGGCTCTTTGACGATCACGCGATGCCAAACGCCGCGCGGCACAACAAAGGCATGGCCGGGATCCAGCGCAAGGCGCCGCTCGCCGGTTTCCTTATTTTCATCATCGAGCACGACTTCAACGGCGCCTTCGATGAGATAGAGGAGCTCGTCGCCGTCCGGATGCATCTCGCCCGCATGAGGCGGGCTCTTCGTCATCCTGGCCTCACCGGCAAGCCTGCCTGCGACACCGCCATGAGCGGGTCCTCGTTGGACGACCGGCTCGATCGATCCGGTGGGAGTGAAATGCACACGACTCTTCGCGAGATCGATTGGATTTTTGATTGGCTGGGCCGTCGTGGCTTTCATGCCGATTGCTCCTGCGTAGGGCAGATCACCGGATTGTGCGCCGGCGTCTTGCGACATTACAATTGTTCGCGACACCTTATCGAGGATCATGATGGCCGCCGGCAAAGCTACTCTGCTCATCGCATGCATCGACCGTCCGGGAATTATCGCCAGCGTGGCCGGGCATCTGTTCGCGCTCGATTGCAACATCCTTACGTCGGATCAATACAGCGACGACGAGGACGGCCACTTCTTCTGGCGGATTCATTTCGAGAGCCTGAAACGGCCGATCGCGGAGCTCGCGAACGATCTGAAAGCATCGCTGCCCAGGTTGTTGCCGTGGGAGCAACTGCGATGGCATCTGCACGATGCGGCGCGGCGAGACCGGATGGTGATCATGGTGTCGCGGCTGGCGCATTGCATGATCGATCTGCTGAGCCGGCATCATGCGGGCGAGCTCGACGCGGAGATCGTCGGAATCATCAGTAACCATCCTGACCTCGAGCCGCTGGCGCGTCCGTTCAACGTGCCATTCGAGGTTATCGCGGTTGCGAAGGGCGCCAAGGCCGCGGCCGAAGCTGCTCTGATGGCGCGGCTGTCCGAGCTGCGCGCCGACACGGTGGTGCTCGCACGGTACATGCAGGTGCTGTCGGGCGACTTTCTGCACGGATGGCAAAAGCCGATCGTCAATATCCATCACAGCTTCCTGCCGGCGTTCGCTGGTTCGCGGCCGTATCAGCAGGCGCGCGAGCGCGGGGTGAAGCTCATCGGGGCGACGGCGCATTACGTGACCGAGGAGCTCGACGCCGGGCCGATCATCGCGCAGGCGACGACAGCGATTACGCATCGCGACACCGTCGCCGACCTGACGCGCAAGGGCAAGGACCTGGAGGTGATGGTGCTGGCCAAGGCGGTGCGCGCGCATCTGCGCAAGCAGGTGCTGACGCATCGGAACCGGACGATCGTCTTTGAATAGTTTGCGAATCTGAACACCGTTATAACGGTGGGTTCGCTCCAGAGATTTTTGATCGTCGAGGAAGACACAATGCCCGTGAATACTGGATAAATTAACCGGGTCGGTGGCTCCATCCGGTTTTTTCGCCAAGCGCAAATTTGAGAGTTTTATTGCAACGGCTGACAAGTCGCCTCGCGTTTTACGAATTTTGGGAACGAGATTTTGGCGAGGCGATTCCATCGAGAACAAGGATTGCATGAAACGGGATTGGGCATAAGGCTGAACAGTTCAGCCATGAACAAACCTGGCAAAAAACCTAACGGCGCCGTTAGGGCGGGATTTCGGATCAAATTCTCGTAGCAGCACAGCTCGACGCGCAGCGACGCGCGATTAAAAGAAAGCTCGCAGCAAGGCCGCCCTCACCCGCGCGTCACGGCGATTGCTGAAAGGAGCAATCGCCGCGCCGCTTGCCCTCTCCCGAAGGAGAGGGTATCAGCAGCGGCTCGCCGGGAGCGCGGGTACCGCGACAGTCTTTCCATGTCATCAGCGATGCGCTCGATCGTCATTTCGAGCCTTGGGCGAGAAATCCCAGGGCGTCCATGCTTCGCGTCAACGCTTGATGCAGCGCCCCTTCGCTCGGGATTTCTCCCTGCGGTCGAAATGACGAATGAGGGTCCCACTGGATGCGCGCACGTATCAGAGCGCCTTGCTGTGAGCTTTTAGTCGCGCGGCGCGGCGCGCTGAATAAGGTTCCTCACCTTGCCGCGTACCAGTGGCACCTCCCTTTCAGGGCGAGGGATCAGACAGCGTGCCGCTGACGTTGCTGGGTCGTCCGCTAATCAGACGGGGCCGGTGAAGAAGTGCAGGGAGCGGGTGGCGAAGGACATTACTGGGGCCCAGTAGATTCCCAGGGCGATCGTGGCGCAGGCCAGGACGCCCATCAGGCCGAAGTTCCAGAAATCAAACGCAACAGTGCCTTCGTCGCCGATCGGCGCGTCGAGGAACATCGTCTTGATCGGACCCATGTAGTAATAGAGCGAGACGACCGCGTTGAGAACTCCGACCAGCGCCAGCCAGTAGAACTTGCCCTTGATTACGGCGGCGAAGAGATAGAACTTGCCGATGAATCCGATCGTTAGAGGGATTCCGGTGAGCGAGAACAAAAAAATCGTCAGCGCGACCGCGGGGACGATTCCGCCGCGCCAGGCGAGGCCGCGATAGGCGTCGATATCTTCGCGGCCGGTCGAGTTGGCGACGATCATCACGACCAGGAACGCGCCCGCGTCCATCACGTAGTAGGCGAACAGGTAGAACAGCATCGCGCGGATTCCGTCGTTCGACAGGACGACGAAGCCCATCAGCGCGTAGCCGGCCTGCGCGATCGAGGAATAGGCGAGCAGGCGCTTCATGTTGGTTTGCTGCAGCGCGGCCAGGTTGCCGAGCGTCATCGTGATCATGCAGATGAAGAGCAGCAGCTCGGGCCAATCGACGCCCTTAAGCGCGGTCCAGTTCCCGGCCGCAGTCATCGAGGACAGCGCGGGATAGAAAAACCTGGTCAGGAGCGCGAAGCCGGCGGCCTTCGAGCCGATCGCGAGGAAAGTCGTTATCGGAATCGGCGCGCCCTGGTACACGTCTGGCGCCCACATGTGAAACGGCACCGACGCGACCTTGTAGCCCATCCCGGCCAGGATCAGCACGAGCGAGATGAACACCGCGAGGACCGGGATGTGTCCGGGCGAGGTGAGCGCGCGATTGATCACGTTGAAATCGAGCGAGCCGGTGATTCCGAAAATCCAGCTCATCCCGTAAATCATCGTGCCCGAGGCGACGCCGCCGTAGATCAAATATTTGAGCGCGGCTTCGAGCGAGCGGCGATTGTGCTTCAGAAATCCGGTCAGGATATAGGAAGTCAGCGATACGAATTCGAGCGCGAGATACGCCATCAGCAGATTCGCCGACTCCGCCATCAGGAACATCGCGAAGGTGCTCGCGAGCAGAATCGCGTAGTACTCGCCCTGATCGCACCCGCGGACTTCTTCCGATCCGATCGACATCCAGACCGCGACGATCGCGGCCAGAGCGATCAGCGCGCGGAAAAAGATCGCGAACGAATCGAACACCAGCATCCGATGGAACAGCCACGCGCCGGTGGTGATTGGCTCAAGCGCGATTAGCAGCAGCGCGACGACGGTGATCAAGAGCGCGATATCGCCGAGGCGGCGCTTATCCGCCATCAGCAGGTCCAGGATCACCAGCAGCAGAATTCCACCGGCGAGCACCAGCTCGGGCGCAAAGTGAATCAGGCTCGCGTAATTGCCGAGGTCCATCAGCGCATCATCCCATCAGTCCGTCAGTTGCCATCAATGCCAGAGCGCAATCGCGGAGACCGGCGTCGACAGCACCACCTGGTTCAGATGCGTAAGCGAGGTGTTGAGCAGGCCCAGCACCGCGTGCGGATAGACGCCGAGGATCAGCACGATGATCGCGAGCGGAACCAGAGTGAACGCCTCGCGCAGCGACAGGTCGGCGAAGCCCTTGTACTTTTCGTTGAACGGCCCCAGGTAGATTCGCTGATAGGTCCAGAGGAGATATCCGGCGGTCAGAATCGCGGTCGCGGCGGCGAGCACCGTCAGGATCGGATAGGTCTGCCACGCGCCGATCAGCACCAGGACTTCGGAGATGAAGGCCGACATCCCGGGCAGGCCCATTCCGGCGAAGAAGGCGAAGCCGGTCATGCCCGCGTACAGCGGCATCTGCTGCGCGAGGCCGCCGAAGCCGTTGATTTCGCGATGATGCGCGCGATCGTAAATCACGCCGACCAAGATGAAGAGCATCGCCGTGATAGTTCCGTGATTGAACATCTGGAGGACGGCGCCGTCGATTCCGGCGGCGGTGAACGACGCGATTCCCAGCATCACGTAGCCCATGTGACTGATCGACGAATAGGCGATGAGCTTTTTGTAGTCGGTCTGCGCCATCGCGCACATCGCGCCGTAAACGATATTGATCGTGCCGATCACGCCGAGGAACAGCCACGCGAGCTCGTGGGTCGCGGCGGGCAGAATCGCAAAGTTGACCCGTAGGATTCCGTAGGTGCCCATCTTGAGCAGCACGCCGGCGAGGATAACGGAGATCGCGGTCGGGGCTTCGACGTGCGCGTCGGGCAGCCAGGTGTGGAATGGGAAAGCGGGAATCTTGATCGCAAATCCGACGAACAGCGCGATCCATGCGACCCGCTGGAAAGCGATCGAGTAGTGCGAGGCGTTGGCCGCGAGCACGGTCATGTCAAAGGTGTTCTGCGCGCCGTAGAAATACAGCCCCAGCATCGCCAGCAGGATCAGCACGGAGCCGAGCAGGGTGTAGAGGAAGAACTTGATCGCGGCGTACTCGCGCCGCGGACCGCCCCACACGCCGATCAGGAAGTACATCGGCAGCAGCATCACTTCCCAGAAAATGTAGAACAGGAAAAAATCCAGCGAGACGAACACCCCCATCATCCCGGCGTCGAGCATCAGCAGGAGCGCGTAGTAGGCTTTCTCCGCGCGATTGATCCCGAAGCTCGCGAACACCGCGATAAAGCAGATGAGCGCGGTCAGCAGCACCATCGAGATGCTGATCCCGTCAACCCCCATGAAGTAGGTGATGTGGTACGAGGGCATCCAGTTGAACTTGTCGACGAATTGAGCGGCGGTGGTCGTGGTGTCGAAGGCGCGGTAGAGCCAAATCGCGATCGCGAGCTGCACGCCGGCGGCGAGCGCGGCAATCCATTTGAAGCCGCTGTTCATCGCCTGCGGCAACGCCAGGATAATGACCGCTCCGATTAAGGGAACGAAGGTGATCAGTGTGAGAGGGTGGCTCATTTTGAATAGTGCTCTTCTTCAGAAAGGCTCTTGCCGGCTAACCAACTTTTCCGCTAACGCGTTTCCCGCGCGGCCTGCTCACACACGCAGCATCGCGCGCGCGAGCAGAATCACCATCACCGCGGCCAAAATTCCGTATAGGTAACCATTGATCGAACCGGTCTGAAGCCTGCGCAGGCGGCTGCCGACGTCCAGCGTGACCAGCGACGCCGCGTTCACGAGTCCATCGACGACGTAGCTATCGAACAGGCCCGACATCCACGCGCCCAGAACCGTAAGCGTGGCGGCCAGGTTCACGATTCCATCGATGATATTCGAATCGAACCATGCAAACGCGCGCGTGAGCGCCATGTAGGGCCGCACGACCGTGAGATCGTAAAACTCGTCGACGTAGTACTTGTTCTCGATCCACTTGTACGGCGCGCCGCCGAGCATGCTGCTGAAGCGCGCCGGATCAAGCCGCTTCTGCCGATACATCAGGTCGGCGAGCAACCATCCGATGACGACCATCGAGAAGGTTACGAAGCCGAGTACGGCCTCGGTGGAGTGGCTGTGGAGTCCAGCGTGCGTCATCTGCAGGGTCATCGGCGAAGCGAAGACGGGATCGAGAAAATCTTCGAACGGTTTGAAGGTCGCGATAAAGTCGGGAATCTTGACGAGACCGCCGAAGACCGAAAGCAGGCCGAGGACGACCAGCACATACGCCATCGAGGGCGGCGATTCGTGCAGGTGATGCTCCTGCTCGTGGGTGCCGAGGAAGTCGCCGAAGAAGGTCATATAGACCTGGCGGAACATGTAGAAGACGGTGATCCCCGCGCCGAGCAACAGGAGAACCCACACGGCGATATGGCCGTGCGCGAACGCCTGCCAGATGATCTCGTCCTTTGACATGAAGCCGGCGAACGGAGGCACGCCTGAGATCGCGAGGGTCGCGGCAAGGAAGGTCAGGAACGTGATGGGCATGTGATGGCGCAGGCCGCCCATCTTGCGCATGTCCTGCTCACCGCCCATCGAGTGGATGACCGAGCCGGCGCCGAGGAACAGGCACGCCTTGAAGAATGCGTGAGTCATCAGGTGGAACACGCCGGCGGCGAACGCGCCGACGCCAACCGCGGCGAACATGTAACCGAGCTGCGAGATGGTCGAGTAGGCGAGAACCTTCTTGATGTCGTTCTGGGTGATGCCGATGGTCGCGGCGAAAAAAGCGGTCAAGCCGCCGATCACGGCGATCACCGCCATCGTCGCGGGCGCCATCACGAACAGGAAATTCATGCGCGCGACCATGTAGATGCCGGCGGTGACCATCGTCGCCGCGTGAATCAGGGCGCTTACGGGAGTCGGGCCAGCCATCGCGTCGGGCAGCCAGATGTAGAGCGGGATCTGCGCGGATTTTCCGGTCGCTCCCGCGAACATCATCAGGGTGACAAAGGTGACCATCGTCATGCCGAAATAACCCGGCATCCCGGCCAGGAGAGGCGCGTACTTGGCGACCTCGCGCGTGACCAGGGTCGGATGGCCGACCGCGCCGAGTGAGGCGAAGAGCGCGTAGAGTGCAACTACGAAAGCGAGGTCGCCGATGCGATTGACGATGAAGGCTTTATTGCCGGCGGTGGTGTTCGCGTAAACCTTGTACCAGAAGCCGATCAGCGCGAAGGAGCACAGCCCCACGCCTTCCCATCCGACGAACATCAGCCACAGGTTGTCGCCGAGGACGAGAATCAGCATCGCGAAGGTGAACAGGTTGAGCCATCCGAAGAAGCGCCAGTAGGCGTCGTCGTCGTGCATGTAGCCGGTGGAATAAATGTGGATCAGGCCGCCGACGCCGGTGATGATCAGCGTCATGATCATCGAGAGCGGGTCGAGCCAGAAAGCGATATCGAGATCGAGGCCGCCGTAATGGATCCACGGCCACAGGCTATCGAGCATGAAGCGCGATTCGGGCGCGAGCGACAGCATCGCGAAGAAAGTGCGCAGGGCGAGGATGAAAGCGAGGATGATAACGCCGCATCCGACGGCGGTGATCGCGCGTTTGCCGAAAGTCTTTTGCAGCCACGCGCCGGCCAGAAAATTTATCGCCGCGCCGATGAGCGGCAGCAGGATAATGTAGCGCGCAACCGTTATGCTTACCGGGTGATCCATCAATCAGGGTCCGCTTTCACGCAAGGTCCGTTTTCAGAGGCCGGCAGGAAGCAAATCCACCCACGCCGCCATCGCCGCCATCCCCACCGCGTTCGGGCACGCGGCTGATATAAGCAGAAAACCGATCCGCCGCAAAGGAAAATCGAAGCGGCGCCGCGTTCTTTGCGCGAGCGGCAAGTGCATTATCCACTGAGGTTTTCGGTCGCACCGACGTCGATAGTCCTGAAGTTCTGGTAGATCGCCAAAACCACGGCGAGACCGATTACCGCTTCGGCGGCGGCGAGCATGATCACGAAGATCGCGAAAATCTGGCCGTCGTACTTGCCGCCGCCATAGAACGCGAACGCGAGATAATTGATATTGGCCGAGTTGAGAATCAACTCGACGCCCATCAGGATGCCGATCGCGTTGCGCCGCGTCAGCACGCAGAACATCCCGAGTGCGAATACGATAAGGCTCAGGATCAAAAAATGATCGAGCCCGATTCCCCCGCCCATTTAAGTCCCCGGGCCTCCGTTACTCCCGCGCTTCGTGGCGCGAAATCACGATCGCGCCGATCAAAGCGGCTAACAACACCAGCGATGCGACCTCGAACGGCAGCACGTACTCGCCCAAGAACGCGTTGCCGATTCCGTAGGTCGTGGGCGCGGTGATGTGGACAGCGGCCTGATGCCAGGTGGTGTGCGCAATCGCGTAGAGCATCACTGCGCCTGCGATCACCGTCGTCACAAGAGCAGGGATGGTGCCGACCGCGCGATTCGAAATCGTCACGTCGGCGATTCCCTGCGTGAGCATCACCGCGAAAATCGTCAACACCAAAATTCCGCCGACATAGACGAGGAGCTGAACCATCGCGACAAAATCCGCGGCGAGCAGGATATAAACCCCGACCACGCCCATGAACGCGCCCAGCAGTGCAAAGGTCGAGTAGACGATATTGTGCGAAAACGCGACGATCGCGGCGGAGCCCACCGTCAGCGCGGCAAGTGCGTAGAAGATTACGGTCTCGAGCATGGGCGCCCCTCGCTCCTTGGCGGCGCGGACGTAAGCGTCCGCGGGCTAGGACTCCTCGGTCTCATTCTCCTCTGCGGGCTTGGCACCGCCCGGCTGCGCCCATTCGTCGAGGTAGTGCATCCCGCGGGAGAGAATCGGCGCGAGACGCGGGTCGGTCTCGGGGCCCTTCTTGGCCTTGTAGGCGTGGATAGGCTCCTTGATGAAGCGGCGCATCAGGCTCTCGAGCGAGAAATCCGCACCCTCGAATTCCGTGGTGTGATGAATTGACCCGGTCGGGCACGGCTCGCTGCAAAGGCCGCAGAACATGCACTTGGCGATATCGATATCGAACTGCGAGATGACCATGCCGCGGGTCGCGGGATCTTTCTCGACCGCGATCACGATGCAATCTATGGGGCAGGCGCGCTCGCACGCGAGGCATCCGGTGCAGATCTCGAGATCGACCTCGAGAATTCCGCGGTAACGGAACGGCAGCGTGTCCTGCACGCGGATATCGGTGCGATCTGGATACTGCACAGTGTACGGCTTGCGCACAAAGTGCGAGGCGGTGACCGCCATCCCTTCGAAGATCGAAGTGACGGCTTCTTTTATATTGTCAACGTAAGAGCCAAACGCGCCCATGGTTTTTACTCAGTCGATCCGAATCTCGAATTCCGGCGCTAAATCGTCGGATTGTAATACAACTGCATCCGCGAACGTTTTGCGTAGTACACGACGCGCTGGATGAACAGGATCGCGACCACGATTGCCGCCGCGAGCATTATATAGCCGGCCCACGAATTTCCCTCGGGCCACACCGCGACCCAGATCGCGGTGCCGATCATGTTGACGAACGCGATCGGCACGAAATACTTCCAGCACAGCGTCATGAGCTGATCGATCCGCACGCGCGGCAGCGTTCCGCGCACCCACATCGATACGAAGACCAGGAACAGGACCTTGATATTGAACGTGATGAGCTGCAGGACGTTCATCAGGACCACGTTCTTCGTGATGTGCGGGAACTGCCATCCGCCGAGGAACAGGGTCGTGATGATCGCGCCGATGATGAACAGGTTGCCCCACTCCGCCATGAAGAAAAACAGGTAGCGCATCCCGCTGTACTCGGTCGCGAAGCCCGCGACCAGCTCGGACTCAGCTTCGGGCAGATCGAACGGAGTGCGGTTGCCTTCGGCCAGCGCGGAGATGAACAGGATATTTGCGGCGACAAAGGTGAACGGGTTGGCGAACAGAAACCAATGCATCGGCGCCCAGCCCTGCGCCTGGATGATCCCCTGCATCGAGAGCGTGCCGGTCATCAGGACGATCGGAAAGATCGAAAGGCCGGCGGGAATCTCGTAGCTGACGATCTGCGCGGCCGAGCGAATTCCGCCGATCAGCGACCATTTGTCGTTCGACGCCCATCCGGCCATCAGCACGCCGACCACGGTCAGCGCAGTGACCGAGGTCATGTACAGGATACCGACGTTTAGGTCGGCCAGGATCAGCGACGACGAGAACGGCATCACCGCCCACGGCAGCACGAACGCGAGCACAACCAGATACGGCGCCATCTTGAACAGATGCGGATCGGCGTCGGTCGGGACGATATCTTCCTTGCATACGTGCTTGACGCCGTCGGCGAGCCATTGCAGGAACCCGTTGGGGCCGACGCGGTTTGGGCCGACGCGCGACTGGATGCGCGCCCATACGCGGCGTTCGACCCAGCTCACGATTCCGGCGAAAGGAAATGCGACGCCCAGAAATACGACCGCGCTCAGCACGAATACCGCGATCGCGGCGACCAGATCATACGGCGGGTTCTTGCCGAACATGCCGGAGGCGACGAGATATTGAACCAGCGTCTTCATGACCGCCTCAGCGATCGATCTCCGGCGCGATTACGTCGAGGCTGGCGATAAGAGTCACCAGGTCGGCAATCATCAGGCCGCGGCTAAGCTTCTGCGTGATACCCATCGCCGCGAACGATCCGGTGCGCACGTGCACCCGCCACGGATAAGCGGTGCCGTCGCTGACGACGTACCATCCCATGTCGCCGCGCGCGGACTCGACGCGAATCTGGCACTCGCCGGCGGGCGGCTTGAAGTTGCGCGCCACCTTGGCCAGCACAGGGCCGCCGGGCAACTGCCTGAGCGCCTGGCGCAGGATTTTCGAGGACTCGGCCATCTCGCGAATGCGGACCATGTAGCGATCCATCGCGTCGCCGAGCTTGCCCCACTGCCCGTTGCCCACAGGAATGTCGAACTCGAAATCCGGATAGACCGAATAGGGAATGTCTTTGCGGACATCCCACTTGAAACCGCACGCGCGCAGGTTCGGGCCGACCAGGTTATAGTTGATCGCCTCTTCGAGCGTGATCACGCCGACGTTGGCGAGCCGCTCGATATAAATTTTGTTGTACGAGATGAGCGCGTTGTATTCCTCGAGGATCGGATCGAAGTGATCGAGATAGGCGAGCGCTTTCTCGCGCCATCCGGGCGGCAGATCGAACGCGACGCCGCCGATTCGCATGTAGTTGAAGGTCAGGCGCGCGCCGCATAGCTCTTCGATCAGGTCGTTGATCATTTCACGCTCGCGGATCGCATGCGTGAACGGCGTCATCGCGCCGATATCCATCGCCATCGTTCCGACCGAGAGCAGATGCGAGGCGAGGCGGTTGAACTCGGCGGCGATCACTCGGCAATACTGACCGCGCTTGGGAACCTCGATATTGGCCAGGCGCTCGCACGCCATACCCCAGCCCTGATTGGTGAACATCGCGCAGACGTAATCGACGCGATCGGTGTAGGGCATGAAGCCATGGTAGCCGACTTTCTCGGCGATCTTCTCGATCGAGCGATGCAGGTAGCCTACGTCGGGCACCGCCTCGCGCATCACCTCGCCGTCGGCGCGCACCACGAAGCGCAAAACCCCGTGGGTCGAAGGATGCTGCGGGCCCATGTTGAGGGTCATTTCTTCTGTGCGCAGGGTGCTCATTTGGCCTTCGGGTCGAGCCGGATAATCGGGCTTTCGCGGACGGTTGAGATGCCGTGATATTCGAGTGGCTCGACGAAATCCTTGCGCAGCGGAAAGCCTTCCCAATCCTCGGGCAGCAGGATGCGGCGCAGGTCGCTATGGCCCTCGAAGGTGACGCCCAGGAGATCGAAAATCTCGCGCTCCATCCAGTTGGCGGAGGCCCACAGATTTTCGAGCGTGTGGACGACGGGATTTTCGCGCGGCAGCTTCACCTTCAGCACCGCGCCGTGGCGATGCTTATAGGAAAAGAAATGATAAACGACCTCGATACGATCCTTGTAATCGACGCCGCTCTGGTTGGACAGGCAATCCATCGCGAGCGTGGGATCGTCGCGCAGGAAGCCGCCGACCTCGACGATCGCGGACGGATCGACGACGCAGAACGAATCGAGCTTTTGCGTGACGGTTTCCAGAACCTTGTTGCCGAACTGATCCGTCAACCGCTGGTATATCGCGAGCGCTTCCATCCTCAGGCCGCGGTCACATCCTCATGATTGGCGCTTTTGGCGCTTCCGCGCGACAGCCAGCGTTCGGTCATAATCTTCTCCTGCAGCTTGAGCAGGCCTTCGGTCAGCGCTTCGGGTCGCGGAGGGCATCCGGGAACGTACACATCGACCGGCAGAATCTTGTCCACGCCGTCGCAGACCGAGTAGGCGAGCTGAAACAGGCCGCCGCAGCTAGCGCACGAACCCATCGAGATGACGTACTTCGGGTCGGGCATCTGGTCGTAGAGCAAGCGCGTGCGCAGCGCCATCTTGAGCGTCAGCGTGCCGGCCACAATCATCAGATCGGACTGGCGGGCCGAGGCGCGCGGCGTGGCGCCGAAGCGCTCGATATCGGCGCGCGGGCCGCCGGTATGCATCAGCTCGATCGCGCAGCAGGCGAGGCCGAACAGCATGTACCAGATGCTCGATTTGCGCATCCAGTTAAGCAGCTCATCGGTTTTAGTCGTGAGCACATAGTCCGGAAGAGTGTTGAGCAACGACATAACTAATTATCGTCCCAGTTCCTATTCAGGAACTTTTTTGATCCATTCGAGATCGTGTTTGACCCAAACGTAGGCCAGGCCGACGAACAGGATGAGCAGGAAAATCAGAATTTCGCTGAGCGCCGCGACTCGAGCGCCGTTTTTCACCCAATCGAGATAGACGGTCGCAATCGGATAGACGAAGGCGACTTCGACCTCGAAAACGACGAAGATTAGCGCGATCAGGTAGAAGCGGACGTTGAAGTTAATCCAGGCGCGGCCGGTCGGCGGCTCTCCGCATTCGTAGGGAATCAGCTTGCGTTCATAGGGATTGTTGGGTGCGAGCAGCTTCTGCAGGCCGAACATCATCGCGACAAACCCGATCCCAATCACGGTCAGGGCAAGTGGCACGCTGAAGCTCAGATACATGGGTCGATTACCGACTCCTCAATTAGTTGGCGCGGATCGAACTGTCAAGAAGCATCACTTTTCGCAAGACTTGCGACGCTTAAGCATTTCTTCTTTATAACAGTAGCTCGCGAGCGCCGGTCGAGTCCAGAAAAACGCCTATTTGCTCGATTTCGCTAAGCTTTCCAAGACCTGCGCATCCAGCCACGCGCCGTGGCCATTCGGGCAGGCCTGCATCGCGATAGCGTCGCGCTCGTGCTCGACCAGAGGGCTGCTGCACTTGGGGCACTTGAGCGCCGCGCTAGTCCGCGCGCGCATTTTCTCAAGCAGTTCCTGGTCGCGTTTGCGCGCCCATTCGGATTCGCGCGCGGCTTCCACGTCGTGAAACTTGTCGCCCAGCCGGTCTTTCTCGTCGCTCATCAGTCTTGAGCCCTCAATTGGTCGGCGTACTTAGGATTCTATCACATCGGAGCATCGCGAGTGTTGCGATGCGGACCGCGATGCGCATTATCAACGCGGCGCGGAACTGCTGCAATCCCTGACGGGACCGGTCATTCCATTTCTTTGATTAATTTGCCACTGCGCGCTTTTTCGACGGTGGCGTCGAATTTCGACCCCAGATCGACGCCCATTTGCCTGGCGCGCTTTTTCGCCCACAGGCCGACGTTGCGTGAGTCGCGGTAGAAGCTCTCGTCGCGCGGCTTCGAGGCGTCGAAATTGTCGAGCCGCGCCGACTCGCTCTCGTGCATCGCGAACGACGACATCACGCGCCTGAGCTTGGTCGAGCCGCATCCGGGGCAGGCGCGGCGCTCGCGCTTTTTCGGATTCAGCACGAAGTGCGAGCAAATCCTACCGCATCGCGCGCATTGATATTCGAAAATCGGCATCTACGACTAGCGATCTTTCATGATCAAATCGGCCAGCGGGCTTCCGGCGAGGAACAGGAGGCCGACCGCACCGACCACGACGCCGGTTCCGATCCACCAGACCGATCGGTATTCGAGCCCGAGGACGATCATGATGAGCGCCCACAGCGGCAGAATCGCGGCGATACCGAGCCGGATCAGGACGCTAACGGCGCGTTCAGCTTTTTCGATCTGGTCGGCCATGATCTCTATCTACCGATTCCCCCCCGAACGGGCAAACTCAGTGCGCGGGTTCGGAAGCGATCGCGTACAGGGCAAGGGGGCCGTCGTGGGCTACGAGGTGGGATTTGACGATGAGCTTCAAGCAATCGCGATATTGCGGGGCCAGCGCGTTGCGTTCGGCGTCGTTGGCTACCAGGTAAGATTGGACGCCCGGCAGGGGGGCTTGGCGATGACGCCCCATCAGGGGCGGCGCTTCGGTTCCGTAGTAGAAGGAGAAATCGTAATTCGGGTCGCGGACCACGAAGATCGGCGCGGCGCCGATTTGCTCGTGGACGATGAACGCGAAGGTCTTGGCGCTGCGCTCCCATGCCAGCGCGGGCCTCAAGATCGCGTTCGCAAGCATCGATCCGGATAGCGTCAGGAGTCCGGCTGCGGCGCCCGCGAGGATCGCGTTGCGGCGCACGAGGCCGATGCTTGCCGCGATCGCTCCGGCAATCACCGCGAGCGCGAACGTCAGATAGCCGAGGCGCATCATCGCGAATCCGCGGACATACAATGCCAGCTCGTCGGCGTCGCTCGATTGCAGATGAAGCCCGACGTGCGCATGCGTGATCGCCAGCGCGATTCCCGCCGCGAGCGCCGCGAGCATCGCGAGCGCAATCGTGATTACCGCGGCGGTACGCAGGCGGAGCGCCCAGTGTGCGCGGCCCGCGGTGGGTTCGTTCAGCGCGAAGACGCAAGCGCACAGGATCGCGACTCCGGGCAGCGCGGGCAGGATATAGTCATCGCGCTTGGCGCTTGCGAGCGAGAAGAAGACGATCACCGCGATCGCGAGGCTCGCCGCAAAGGCGAGCGGCCTGCGCCGCGCGGCTTCGATTTCTCCGGTTACGAATCCCGCGATCGCGGCCGGTAGCAGCAGGACTATCGGCATCGCGCCGCCAACGAGGCGCGCCAGGATATACCAGATCGGACGCGCGGCTTCGCCGGTGCCGCCATATTTTGCAGGCAGGAAATGGCCGAAATTCTCGGTCATGAAGATCGGAAAGATCTTCCACGTCCCGAGCGTGAACCATAGCCAGTACCATCCGACGGTCATGGCCGTTACCGCGATCGCGAGGATCCAGATCCATCGCTCGCGAAGAAGTGCGAGAGGATTTCGGCCAGTAATGACGAGAAAAGTCAGGATTGCCAGGCCAGTCAGAATCGCGGCGATGGGACCTTTGGTCATGACCGCGAGTTGCAGGACCACGATCGCGCCGACGGTTCTTACGCGCGACTCCGAGCCTTCGAGTTGCGGATAAAGAATCAAGAGCGTGCTGATGACCAGGAACGTCATCAGCATGTCGGTCAGCGCGAGCGTCGCGCGCGACGAATATCCGTACGTGGCAATCAGGAACAGAAACGCGAGCCATCCCTGGGCCGCGCCCAGATTTTCCGCGGTCCACAGCAGCACTTCGATCGCGAGCGCGGTTCCGGCCAACAGCGGGACGATGCGCGCGCTGACCTCGGTGGTTTTTCCACCCATCAAGCGCGTCGCGGCGCCGGAGAGCCAATAGTAGAGAAGAGGTTTTTCGACCAGATAGCCGTAATAGTCGCGAGGCGCCGTCAGATGTCCGCGCGCTACGGATTGAACCCACTGCGCGGATTGAGGTTCCGCGTCTTTCTGGAATGGGGCCGTGATGCCCTGGCCGAGCACGATGAACGCGACCAGCGCGGCGACGACGATCAGCCAAAGCGCGGGGCGGCCGATGCGATCGGCGGCCGATACGCCAATCTGGGACGGGTTGGCGTTCATTTTCGCGGTGATGATGTGGCTTTGGGTTTTCGCGCCGGCGCCGGATCGGGCCACAGATGTCGAATGCCGGTGGCGGCTTCGTAGATTCCCACCTGCATTGCGGCGTTGTGCGCGAACCCTATTCTTCCGCGCCGATCGACCAAAATAATCCCGCCATCAGCGTTTGCGCCACCAAGCAGATCGGTGATCGCGCGGCGCGCGACAATCATAGGCGCGGTGCCGCCGAGCGAGCGGACAGCCTCGCGGCACAAGCAGGTCAGGATAATCGCCTCGCCGTAGCCGGTGGCCGATGCGCCGCCGGCAAAGTCGGCGTAGGTGCCCGCGCCGATAATCGCGGAGTCGCCGACCCGGCCCGCGATTTTTCCGGGAACTCCGCCGGTCGAGGTCGCAGCGGCGATACTGCCGCGCGCGTCGATCGCGACGGCGCCCACCGTGCCATGGCCGGGAGCGGAGGGCGAAATTCCGAACCGCGCATTCTGTTGCGCCGCACGCCATCGCTCGCGCGCGCGATCGGTGATCAGATCCTCGTTCGAGCACATCGGAACGCCCGCGCGGCGCGCCAGGCGCTCGGCGCCTTGCGAGACCATCAGCACGTGGCGGGTGTTTTCCATCACGGCGCGCGCGAGCAGAATCGGATTGCGCACGCGCCCGACCGCGGCGACCGCGCCGGCCGAGATTCGTCCACTTCCGCTGCCGATTCCCCCGCGCATCGCGGCGGGAGCGTCCTTTTCCGGTTCGGTCGCGTCGCCCGAAACCATAACCGAGGCATCCATCTCGACGGTTCCGTCGATCGTCAAGAGCGAGCCGGTTCCGGCGTTGAACAGCGGATGATCTTCGAGCGCGATAATCGTGGCGGCGACCGCGTCGAGCGCGCTGCCGCCGTCGCGCAGGAT
>JBAPSR010000335.1:0-4371 GCA_049281755.1 Binataceae bacterium (SeqCode) | reverse complement strand
TCGGCGAGCGCGCGGTGGCGGCGGCTGTTCGAGTCCTTAGAACATACTCGCGTTCCTGCTTTTGGATTGTCCGAACGTTTGACGTGATCTGGCTCTAGCCGCGCTCCGCGCGCGCAACGCTCGCATTGCTGTCATTCCGAGGCCCTGGGCCTCGGAATGACACGCGGGCGGTCGCGAATCTGGCCGAGGCGTAGCCCCGGCGCCAGACGCGCGGCTATAGTCGCGGGACACGGGAGTTATCGAGCATGGAATTTGGAACTTTAATCTTCACCAAACCGGATCGGATTGCGCACGATGTTCCGCACGCGGAGGCGCGCGGGTTCTCGCATGCTTGGATTCCTGATTCGCATATGATCTGGGGCGATACGTACGCGTGCATGGCGATCGCCGCGACCTGCACCAAGCGCATCAAGCTCGGCACCGGAGTCGCGGTCGCGTCGAACCGGATCGCGCCGGTGACGGTGCATTCGATCGCGACGATCAACCAGCTTGCGCCGGGCCGCACGATCCTGGGCTTCGGAACCGGGCATACCGGACGCCGCGTGATGGGGCTGCCGCCGGTGCGTCACGAGGATTTTCGCGAACAGGTCCGCGTAATTCACGATCTGCTCGCAACCGGCGAGGCTGAATACCGAACCGAAGGACTTGAGCGCAAGATTCGCTTCCTGCATCGCGACCGCCGCTTTATCAACCTCGACGACAAGATTCCGTTTTACGTCGCCGCCAACGGACCCAAGACGCTCGCGCTTGCGGGCGAGTTCGGCGACGGCATTATCACGACCGGCGTCGCATCGCCCGAGCGTGTCGCCGCGGTGCGCAGACACGCGCAGGCGGGAGCGTCAATGGCTGGGCGCGACGCGTCGAAGCTGCCGATAGTCTCGCTGACTCACGTGTGCGTGCTCAAACCGGGCGAGGCGATCGACTCGCCGCGGGTCAAGGCGATGACGGGGCATTGGGTGATGGCCTCGATGCACGCGATCGCGGCGGGATACGCGAGTGCGAATTCGCTGCCTCCGGGCGCGCGCAAGGTCTATGACGCGTATGCCGAGCATGTCGCGGCGCTCAAGACGCCAACGGCCGAGCGCTACCTGGACGTTCATGTCGGGCACTGCTGCTTCGTTGCGCCGGAAGAGAAAAGATTCGTGACGGCGGATACGATCGGAGCGACCACGATCGTCGGGCCGCGCGAGGCGGTGCTCGAGCAGCTTCGCGCGCTCGATAAGGCGGGCCTCAGCCAGATTTTCCTCAATCCGCCGATGGACGGATTCGACGAATGCCTGGATGACATCTCGCGCGACGTGATCGAAAAGATTTAGGAGAGATTTTCGGGAACGCGGGCGCGTTGATCAAAATGGATAGTTGATTCCGGAGAAGACCGCCGCGCCCTCTCCGCCCCATCCGACATCGACGTAGCCGACCACAAACGGTTCCGCGATTCCGCGAAAGCCGACTCCGCCGACCGGATGCAGCGCGGACCACGCCACCGGATCATAGCTCATCGAGCGCGCGACGCGGCCCGCCTCCGCGAACGGTGCGATCTCGAGCGTGCCGTGAGTGCCAAACAGGTTCGCGTCGTAAACCCGGGTGCGTACTTCGAAATTCCCGACCGAAAGATTGTTGTCCACGAAACGGCCGGTGCCGTAGCCGCGCAGCGGCTGCTGATCCGCGAGCTCGCTGTCGTCGCCGCCCAGCCGCGCCATCGCCCAGAACGGCATCTCGCCGCCCGCGGGCTGATATTCGGTGAACAGATGTCCCACCAGGGTGATTCGCGATCCGACCGGATAGTACTGCCGGACCTCCGCGCCAAAGCGATTGTACGAGACCGAGCTTCCGAACCTCCGATCCGCGATTCCGTAAAACACCCGGTACACTCCGCCGTGGCGCGGAATATCCACGGAGTCGCGCGAGTCGTACTGAAGCATCGTCTGGGTCAGAATCTCGCTGCCGCCGCCAAGACCCTTCTGATTCGGGAACTGCGTTGTGATATCCGGCAGATTGTCGAATGCGCCTTTCTGAATGCGAATCCATCGCGGCCGTTCCATCACCGAGAGCTGCAACTTGTCGGTAAAATTCAGGCCGACGATCCCTTCCGCATAGAGCTGCTGGGTCGTGTAGTTCGACTCGTTGCCCTCTGACGAATTGTTGCCGACGCCGTAGAAGCGCTCGGTCGGATCGCGCTCGAAGTACAGGCGACCCTCGTAAGACCACCAGTTCTTGTGCGTTCGGCCGCCTTGGTAGTCGAGGTCAACCTTGCGCGCGATATTCCACGATCCGCCGGCGACGGTGTACCAGTTGGTGTCCTCGGACGGATAGGCGAGGTAGCGAAAGTTGCCGCCGGCGCCGAGCGTCGTGTTCCAGTTGATATCAGGCGCGACGATGTTGCGAATCTGATCCTTGGAATCGGTGTCGAGATAGACCGGCAGGATGCCGACCGTGGTTCCGGCGTTGGGATCGGTCGCGACCTCGGGGACCGGGATGACGGGCCATGAAGTCGGATTCATCAGATCGAAGGCGGAGGCCGCCGGGGCGCAAGCGAGCAACGCAATCATCGCGGCAAACGCGATTGTGCCGGCCAATCCGATCCTGATTGTCATTCGCAACTCTGAAATTTCCGCGACTTCCGAAACTTACGAAACTTTAATCTTCGTCGCGCGTCTGCTAACGCTCCGTCCGCGCGATGCGATGAACAAAAGTGGCAGTCTTGACGAGAGGGATCAACCATCTTCGACGCGAAGATCGCCGCACGCACGACCTTCTTCAAGTTTTTTCGAGTTTCTTCCACAACCCGGGGCGGCGCGCGCCTGATAACTTCGGCTTTTCGCTGCCGACTGAAATGTGCAAGGATTCGGACCGAACGAATCCCGTATCGCGAAATCGGCGCGACTCGCACGCGCGGGCGCGTACCGGCGCAGTCATCGAGGCGGCGCCGCGCGGCGGGAACAATCGCACGGAGGAAATCCAGATGGCTAAGCGAGACGGCGGCGAACTGATCGCCCGCGTGATGCGGGAAAATCGTGTTCGCTATTGCTTTGCGATTAACGGCGGGCATCTGTTCCCGATCCTCGCGCAATTGCGCGACAACGACATCAAGCTGATCCACATGCGTCACGAGCAGGCGACAGCCTACGCCGCCGACGCATACGCCCGCAGCTCGGGCGAGGTGGGCGTGTGCATGGTCACGGCGGGATGCGGTCTCACCAACGCGGTCACGGGATTGTGCGTCGCGGGGTTGACCAACAGCGCGGTGGTCTGCATCTCCGGGCAGCATCCCAACACCGAGGACCATCTGGGATCGTTCCAGGAAGCTTACGGCTCGGAAGTGGTGAAGAGCTTTTCGAAGTTCACCAAACGCGTGACCGACTGGAGCTCTATCGAATTCGACCTGCGCTCGGCCTTTCGCGAAGCGATCTCGCCGCCGCAGGGCGTCGCGCTGTTCGAGATTCCGCAGAACATCCTCTATCACCATGAAGAAGAGGCCGGGCAGCGCAAGGGCGCACGCGGTTTCACGCTCGACGACGTGCGCGGCGCGGGCGACCCCGCCAAGATCGATCGCGCGGTCGAGATGCTGCACGCGGCCGAGCGTCCGGTAATCGCGGGCGGCGACGGGCTGTTCTGGTCGCAGGCGGGTGCGGAGCTGCGCGAGTTCGTGGAGCTGACCGGAATTCCGGTTTACACGCGGCGCGCGGGCCAGGGCGCGGTTTCCGAGGAACATCCGCTCGCGATTCGCGGCGCATGGAAGAAGCCCTTCACCGGAAAGGCCGACGTGGTGCTGGCGGTCGGCTTCCGCTTCTGGAGCGGCGAACATTTCGGACAGCCGCCAACCTGGACCGACAAGGCCAAGTACATCCAGGTCGATCCGACTCCGACCCGGATCGGATGGCAGGTCAACGCCGATCTTCCGATCGTCGGCGATTGCAAACTCGTGCTGCGCCAGATGATCGATCGGATCAAGGAGCTCAAGCTCGACTTCTCGAAGAACAAGAGCTCCGAATGGACCAAGGAAGTCGGCGCGACGCGCGCGCGCTTCGAGGCGCAGATCAAAGAGCAGAACGGCAAGGTCATCGCGAACAAGCCGATTCATCCGGCGCGCCTGTGCGAGGACCTGATCAAGGTGCTCGACAAGAACGCGACCACGATCATCGACAGCTTCACGCTCTCGGGATGGATGAGCCGCGCGTTCACCTGCCGCTTCATGGGCCAGGTGGTCGACGCGGGACCGCTTGCGCCAGTCGGCCACGGCGTCGGGATGGGCATCGGCGCGCAGCTCGCGCGGCCGGGACAGCAGGTGGTGGTGATCGAGGGCGACGGCGGACTCGGCATCGGCGGCTTCGACATGGAAACCGCGGCGCGTTACAAGCTGCCGATCCTCAC
>JBAPSR010000334.1:0-5390 GCA_049281755.1 Binataceae bacterium (SeqCode) | reverse complement strand
GCCCGCGCGCTCCATCTCACGGATCGCGGCGATAGTGGCGTCGTCCTGCGCCTGTTCTAGCCATTGCTCCGGGATTCGCCATAGCTCGGGAACGCGGGTGCGCGGCACGAACTTACTCAGCCTCTCGCGATTGATGAGCCAGTCAGGTTGCGGATAGCTTCCGACCACCATGGTCGGCAGAAGCGTTTGCGGTGTCATCGTCGCCTTTCCTGCGCGATTGTGTCCATTCAGAGACTCGGGATCACATCGCGCGCCAGCAGCTCCAAATGCTCCATATGATCAAAAACCGGATCCATCAAAAGATGCTGCGCGCCGGCGCGCACCAATTCACCCAATTTGTCGATACACTCCCCACGGCTGCCGTAAATCGAGACGCGAGGAGCCATCTCAGCGTTGCGATAGCGGGCACCGAACCACTCTCGTAATCGACGCTCCGCGCGCGCCTTATCATCATCAACCGCAATGTAGACTCGCTTCGAGATCGGGAACGCTTTGGGATCGCGTCCAGCATCGTCCAGCAGACGACGGAGCCACTCAACGTGTTGCATGAATTCGGCGGACGAAGACGATCCCGGCCCCATCCATCCGTCGCCGTGCCGGACCGCACGTTTCAGGCCGATTTCGGTGCGAGCGCCAAACCATATCGGCGGATGCGGCTTCTGCATCGGCTTGGGTTCCATCGGCACGTTTTCAAACTTCCAGAATTCTCCGCTCACCGACGCCTTCGGCTCCGTCCATAGCGCCTTCAGGACTTGAAGTCCTTCCACGAAACGGCGCGGTCGGCGCTCGCGGGGAACTCCGAAAATCTCGTGCGGCGTGGTCGGACCGCCGATACCTACGCCCAGGATCAGCCGGCCTTTGCTGAGCTGATCCAGCGTGGACAGAGTCTTGGCTAACTCCACGGGGTTACGGATCACGGTCAGCAATACCGCCGAGCCGAGCCGAACTCGCGAGGTCAGCGCCGCAGCGTAGGTCAAAAGCGTCACCGGCTCCAGCGCCGGAATTTCCCCGATCATCTGCTCTTGAACCCACAAACTGTCGTAACCGAGCGCTTCGGCCCTGGGCGCGAATACTCGAATTAGTTCGAGATCGACCGGGGTCTTGTCGAAGGTTTGCGGAATAGCGATGCCGCATGGAATCGTCATGTAAATTCCTTTGCGCGTCAGTCCCGACTATGGATCGATCAGCACACCCGGATTCAAGATGCCCCGCGGGTCGAGCGCCTTTTTCGCCGCGCGCAGCGCATTCGCAAATCCATCCGGCCGCTGCAGATCGTACCACGGGCGATGATCGCGTCCGACCGCGTGATGATGCGTGATCGTGCCGCCGAGCTTCATCAACATGTCCGAGGCCGCCTGCTTGACGGCATCGCGCTGCTCCAATTGCGAGTCCTTTTTTCCCGGCCCAAGGAAGGTGTAGTACGGCGCGGGTCCGTCTGGATAAACGTGCGTGAAGCGGCAGGTCACGCTTCCCTTTCCACAAATGCGCTTCATCGCGTCGCGCGCGCACTCGATCACCTGCAAGTGAAAATCCTCGAAGCGATCCCAGGTGATCGAGGTCTCGAAGGTGTCGCTCACCATCCCCATCGCCGCGACCGTGTCCATAAGGTACGGAGCGTTGAGAAACGCGTTGCGCCATGCGCCCGCCGCACCCTCGTGTGTCGCCTCCTGATCGGTGCGCGTCTTGATTTCCTCTTTTGGAACTTTGCCGCCGTGGTCGGCGCAGCATTCAAGCGCGCGCCTCATCCAGGGCTCGAGCGGATGGTCTCCCGACTCGAATGCGAGCACCATCACCGCCTCGTCGCCGTTGGCGGCGCCGGAGTTCAGCGCCTCGCCCTCATCGAGGACGCGGCAGTTCGCGGGAAACAGTCCCGCCTGTCCAATCTGCCGGACCGCCTTCGCGGCCGCGAAGAAACTTGGAAACGGCACCGACGCGCCGATGCGAAACTTCGGACGATCCTGCAAGCGCATCCATGCCTCGGTGATGATGCCGAGAATTCCCTCCGAGCCGATGAACATGCGATCGGGACTCGGGCCCGCGCCCGAGCCCGGCAGGCGCCGCGACTCGATGATGCCGGTCGGCGTGATGACGCGGGTCGATTCGACGAACTCATCTATATGCGTGTAGTTGGTCGCGTAGTGCCCGCCCGAACGCGTCGCAATCCAACCGCCAAGAGAAGAAAACTCGAACGACTGAGGATAGTGGCGCAGCGTGAGGCCGTGCGGCTTGAGCTGCGCTTCGAGATGGGGTCCCAGCACTCCACCCTGGATGCGTGCCGCGCGCGAAGCCTTGTCGACCTCGAGCACGCGGTTGAGATGCGTCAGATCGATCGACACAGCACCGCGATAGTCGCCCTTGCTCGGAGCCTCGACGCCACCGACGACCGACGATCCGCCGCCATACGGCGACGCGGCGATCTTCGCGCCGTCGCACCATTCGAGGATCCTCACAACGTCCTTTTCATCGCGCGGAAACGCTACGACGTCGATCGGGTTCGGATAGAATCGGCGAAACGCGCGGATAATATCGCGCGAACCCTTGCCATAGCTGTGACCCGCGCGCTCATGCGTGCTGGTCGTGCAGATTTCCTTGAGCGAATCGGGAGGCTGCACGCGCGGTGCGCGAAGGTTCAATTCCTTCTCGGTCGGAGGCGGCGTCAAAGTCAACTCGTCCAAGCCGAAGCGTTTCGCCATCCGCTCGGCCATATGCTTTTGCTGTTCAGGAGTAGGCCCCTGGTCCTCGTAGCCCCATCCCCAGAATTTTCTTCGACGTTCCGCCATTGCCTGAGCTCCTTGTCCGAATTACACGCTCACGCGCGCCACCGGAGATCCCTGTGGTTTCTTTACCCCGCCGAGACTCTCGCGAGCAATCGCGCTTGGATCAACGACGCCCTGATACCACGTGGCGGCCGGGGTTTCCTCGGCTGACGCGCCTGGAAGTAACGCTGCCGCTGCCGCGAAACCACGGCGCTTGCATCCATTTGGCCGGGCCGCATTTCGCCAACTCATGTTCCTGGCAAATCAATTCGTCGGCGACCGTGATGCGGCAGCTCCAATCACCGACATCGACGACATGCAGGAACATCATCGTCATGTAGCTGATCGTTTCGCGCAACGCGATCGTCTGCCCGCGCGCGGACATCACCACCCAACGCTGGCTGACGCGTCCGCCATATTGCCCCTTCGCCATCGTCAAGGTGAGAGGCTGATTGCCCATTCGCTGAAAGCACCAGCGCAGCTTAATCGGGCTGGTGCGTCCCGACATCAAATTGGGGCATCCACCAAGATATTGTAATCGCGCGTCGCCGGTTCCTTCCCAGCATCCCTCGATCGCCTGCGGAACCCAGATCGTCTCACCCTGGCTGCCAATGACGGGCAGACGGTCCACCGGCGACTCGTTTGGTTGCACCTGGGGCAGCATCAACTCGTTGCCGCCGGATGGCGGTGGGATCGGCGCCGCCTTGATCTGATTCAATACGACGACGTTGCTGTCCGACTGGAGCGCCGGCGTCGGGGACTGAACGGGTGTCGCATTCGAGATCGTCCCGGACGATGAACTCGGCGATTGGATAGCGGCAGGCGCCGCCACGTTAGAGGACAACGCCTCGCCACCGGACGGCGCCACGTTGTCAGCCGCGGTGACAAAAAAGGACCCGGGAATAATTGCACCCTGGTACCATTGGTAGCCCACGCCGAGAGCGATCCCGGCACCGAACAGAATCGCCAGCAGCCCGACCAATCTGAGCAAGCGCGCGCTATGCCTCATGCGAGTTCCTCGGGACCGAGGCCGCCAGTTCCTCCTCACGCTTTGAATAGTACGCTGATGCTCTCCCGGTTGTGGATACGCTTGATCGCCTCACCGAATAGCGGCGCTACCGAGACGACCTCCACCTTGCTGGAAAGCACTACAGGCTGTGTTTCGATCGAGTCGGTGACGAGCAGACGCTTTATCGGACTGCGCTCGAGCCTATCCATCGAGCCCTCGCTGAAGACTCCGTGAGAGACGGCAGCGTACACGGCTTTCGCGCCGCGCTCGACGAGCTTCTCGGCAGCATCGACAAGAGTGCCCATCGAGATCGTGAAATCATCGACCAGCAGTGCAGTCTTACCCTCGACGTTACCAATGATCTCTAGGATCTCAGCCCGCTCATCGTGCGCCTTACGCTCTTTGTCGGCGATAGCGATGGAGGTGCCGAGAAACGACGCGAACTTCCGCGCTTGCTTTGCGAAACCGGTGTCAGGAGAGACCACTACCAGATCCTGCCACTTCCTGCGTTTGATTTCCTTGCCGAGCACCGGCAGCGCGTACAAATCGTCGACCGGGATGTGGAAGAAGCCCTGGATCTGTGGCGCGTGCAGGTCCAGCGTCACCACCCTATCCGCTCCCGCCACGGCGATCGCATCAGCGCAGACGCGGGCGCGGATTGAAACCCTTGGTTCGTCTTTCTTGTCACCTTTCGCATAACTGAAATAGGGCATCACAACGGTAACCGACTCCGCACTGGCGCGCCTGAACGCGTCAATCCAGAAAAGCAGTTCCATGAAATTGTCGTTGGTGGGAAAAACCGTTGATTGAACCAGATATACGTCGCGCCCGCGCACATTTTCTTTAACCCGCACGAACAGATTCCCGTCCGAAAAATGCAACACTTCGCCGGCACCGGGCCGCAGGCTCAAGTACTCGCAAATCTTCCGCGTCAGCTTGGGGCTGCCGCTGCCGCCAAAGATGGCGATATCGTTCGCGCCGCGTGGCTTCCGCTTCATCCTTCTCCAGTAGCATGCAACAGGCGATTGCCACTATGCCTGAGGCTCGAATGAACGAAATCCAGCGAATGATAGAAAAAATAGATCCAGGCGACCACGGTGGCGCTCCGCGCCGTTGCGGAAAGCAACTTCGATCGATACTAATCAGCAGATGGAAGCGAAGATCATGCGGCAGCCCGCGGCGCAACGTTGAAGTCGCATCGTACAGGGCTGCCGCTTACGAGGTGAAAGACTCTTCTAGTAGTTAGTGGTGCTGCTCGACGAATGCTCACTCGAATTGCCCATCGGCGAGCCGTTCGAAGATGACGACGTATGTTCAGTGGTTGTCGACGGCGCCACGGCGGCCGGCGCCACCACCACCGTAGGAGGAGCTGCGACCACGACTGGAGCAGGATATGCCACCACAGCCGCCGGCGCGGAAGTTGTGGTTTCGCTCGAGCTGGTGGTGTCCGTGCTGTCAGCGAATACTACGCCGACGCTTCCGAACAGCACCGCAATGCCTAGAGACAAAACCGCAGTCTTTAAAGAGTGTTTCACAATGATATCTCCGTTAGTTCCTCATAAGAATCGTTCACTCCCAGAGTAAGAATGTATTCAGCATCTCGGCAAGGACATCTCTGAGTCGAT
>JBAPSR010000333.1:0-1647 GCA_049281755.1 Binataceae bacterium (SeqCode) | reverse complement strand
AGCCCGCGCTGCTCGGCGAGCTTGCGCTCCATCAGCACGCAGACCGAGGCGCCGTCGGAGAGCTGGCTCGCGTTGCCCGCGGTGATAAATCCTCCAGGACCCTTCACCGGAGGCAGCGAGGCGAGACCGGCCAGAGTGGTGCCGGGGCGGTTACATTCGTCGCGCTCGAGCGTGATTATCTGGCGCGAGGTTACGTTGGTCTTCTTGTCTTCGAATTTCTTGGTCACCGTGGTCGCGATAATTTCGTCGTTGAACTTGCCCGCCTGCTGCGCGGCGAAGGTGCGTTCCTGGCTATGGAAGGAATACTCGTCCTGCGCCTCGCGCGAGATCTTGTAGCGCTTCGAGACCACCTCGGCGGTATCGATCATCGACATATAGACCGCGGGCGCGTTTTTCAGCACCAGCGGATCGCCCGAGCGGTAATTGTTCATGTGCGCGTTCTGCACCAGGCTTATCGACTCGACTCCGCCCGCAACCACGATCTGCATCCCGTCGGCCATGATCTGCTTGGCCCCCATCGAGATACTCATGAGGCCGGAAGAGCACTGCCGATCGACGCTCTGGCCCGCGACGCTGACCGGAAGCCCCGCCGCGATCAGGCACTGGCGCGCGACGTTGAAGCCCTGGGTGCCCTGCTGCAGGGCAGCGCCCATGATCAGGTCATCGACTTCGCCCGGCTCGACCTTCGCGCGTTTGAGCGCCTCGCGAATAATTGGCGCCGCCATCGAGGGCGACTCGATATCATTGAATGCGCCACGAAACGCCTTGCCGATAGGAGTGCGGGCGGTGGAAACGATTACAGCTTCTCTCATTAGAGGGCTCCATGACTTCCCGTGATTCATTTTGCCGTCGAAGCGGCAGCGCGCGGGACCATTTGTCATAATCTCGCCACGGGCGCCCTTTGGCAACGCCCACGAAAGCCTTTCGAGCGAGCGTGTCAGCTTTGGCGATTGACCCCGCCGCCGGATCTCTCCTATGCGTTTGCTAGTCCGCCGGTGAAGGAGGTCACGAACATGGCGAAAAAGACCACGCAGAAGAACAGCGAAGGAAATTTCGAGCCGTTCAATATCGACGATCTTCCATGGGAGCAGTTTCCGGGCTCGGACCGGTTCAAGCGCCTGGGCAGATACGGCGGCGCAACGCACGTAGGCACCGGTATCGACGAGCTCGGGCCGGGCCAATACTCAAATGATTTTCACTACCATCTGATGGAAGAGGAGCACATCTTTATTCTCAAAGGCTCGGCGACTTTATATCTCGGCAACAGTTCATACGTGCTGAAGGAAGGCGACTATTGCTGTTTCCCAGCCGGGCAACGCGCGGGCCATCATCTGTACAATCACACCGATGCCGATTGCACCTTCCTCACGATAGGCGAAAGCAAACAGGACGAAGTCTGCTACTACCCGAAGACAGGCAAAGTAAGAATCAGATCGACCGGCGACGTTTTGAAAACCTCGCAGAGCTGAATAGCTGCTCGCGAGTTTTTTCATTTTCCGCTGTCTAGATTTCTCTCCGTTTCCTCGATGGCCGGGCGACAAATCTTTTCGATTGCCCTCACAACATCGTCGAGTTTATGCACAATCGCATCGTTCTCTTGCCCCCGCCAACCGATCGCACTTTCCCACTTTTCTCGAAGCTTTGGGT
>JBAPSR010000332.1:0-2280 GCA_049281755.1 Binataceae bacterium (SeqCode) | reverse complement strand
CGGTCAGGCGGTCGCCTCCATCCCATGTATAGCCGATACTGCTCTCGTAGCAGGTCCCACTATATCCGAAGCCAGCGAAGGTCGGGCGGTTCAGCCCGTCGTACTGATAGACCGTCACCTTGCCATGCCGGTCAGTCTGCTGGGTGAGGTTAGAATTCCCGTCATATGCGTAGGTCTTCGCTGGCGCCGAGCGGGTCTCTGCGCGAAATCTCTCAAGATGCTGTGGCCGCGAAACGCGATTCAACGCCGCATTACCAGAGGTGCGGTTCATCTGTGAACGGTGCTGGTGTTCGGCTGTCCGAGTATCTTGCAGTAGTCCTTGGATCGCAAGTTAACGTCAATTCGCGTGAGGCGATGCGCTAAAGACCAAATCTGCGCACCCAGCGTTATAAATTTCCACATGCTCGGGTGACTCATAGCTAATATCTTCCGGGTTTACAGCCCACTTATCTGCTTTTGCGTGAATTGTATAACTTCCCGCAGGTACGCGAATGTGAAATTTTCCTTCGGAGTTAGTAACGGTGCTGTAAGTCCTTCCATTGCCTCTGGCGGTTACTCTTATTCCGCCTACGCCGTGGCCAGATCCCGTACCTGAATTGATTTGGCCTCCAATATCTCCTCCGGAATCAGTGCGCATTTTCTTTACTATTTGACCCAGTTGGTTCAGCGTATCCTTCGCGTCGGTTACCTCGGATGAATTCCCGCATCCATAGATCTGAAGAGTTTCGTCGGATCGAATCGGAAAGAGAACATAAGTGCGGCCTTTCTGCATCCTGAATCGACCGCTGTCGTTCGAGGAAAAGACCTCGATGGGCGAGTGTTCTGCACCCCGATAGTCTTTGTCCACCTGGAGCGAGTAAACCCAGCCGTCTGTGAAGCCATCAGCGTCCTGTTTTTCGACAATCGAAGTTACCGTTCCAACGAATACGGCGTTTGCGCGAAAAAACTCCGTGCACACACGCGGTGGATTCGGCTCAGGACAGAAAGCTGCAACGGGTCTAATTCCGAAAAAAAACGTCGCAGAAAAAAGACCAGCGACGATGGTCAGATTTCCGCCGCTGGGACCAATCTTTCGTCGCTGAGAAACACTAGGCAAATCTGTTCGCGCTCGACTTTTGCTTCCGGCCAAACATTGCTTGAGGGGGTTCATCTCAGTTCGTGCCCTCTGGACAGGGAAAGCCTAGCGGAACATTGATGGTGATCGGTGTTTCGAAGGGCGTCTGTTTCGGCAGACTCGGAAGCTCGATCAAGAGATCGTTGGGGTAAGTGTAGGCGAAATAGTCTAAAGCGCTATCATCTTCCGTCCAACTACCAGGAGGTTCGCCGCCGATTACGTCCGACACGCCACTAAAAGAAGCTCCCGCCGGCGTCTGTCCGCTAATTTGGCTTAGTACACCGCGAAGTGTGGCTTTGCCGCCCCATTGAGTCGGGTCCACCGCCGCCGAATTTGCGGTCACGTCTATGTCTCCCACCGTATGACCGCTAAAACCTCCAGGTGTTCCGATCGTATCCGCGTTACCCGCTATGATTAGAGCGGTTCCGTGGCACGGCTTGTTCCCACAGAGACCACTTGGATCGGTGTGATTCACCGGATCTTGATGCACGTATCCGTACAGGTCCAAATCGCCGCCAGCGAATCCAAGCGGGTCCTGCGCAATGAATCTCTGATACATCGGGTTGTAGTATCGCGCGCGATAGAAATACAGCCCGGTGCCATCGTTCTCACGGCCGGTGAATTGGAAAGAACTCGTGTTGGACGCACCAGCGGACGTGGTATTGCCGAACGGATCGTAGGTGTACGTGGTCTGCAAAGTGCCGGATGCGTCGCTGAGCGCCAGCGTGTTGCCAAGGATATCCGTTATGAAATCGCGCGCGCCGGCAGAGTCCGTGCGCTCGAGGTATTGATCGATGCCGAGGCCAGTCAACAAGTTCGCGCTCGGCGATCCGTTCTGCAGTTCTTGCACGGGATTGAGGCCGTCGTAGAGGAACTGGGTCGCGTTTCCGTTGATCGTTTTACTCGCGCGACGCTCGAACGGATCGTAAACGAATGCCGCCGTGTTCACGCCGCTAATCGCGCTCAGATGATTCCTTGCGTCCCACGTGTAGGTGTTCGTGCCGTCGTTGGCAAGATTGCCATTAGTATCGTAGGTGAGCGCGGTTCCATTGAACGCCGCCATTTCGTTGTCCGCGTTGAAAGTATTTCCGGTGAGCGGCTGTGGCGCGCTGGTCTGGTTCAAGCTCCCACTTTTCTCGATCACATGTCCGTCCGCATCATACGAG
>JBAPSR010000331.1:0-2595 GCA_049281755.1 Binataceae bacterium (SeqCode) | reverse complement strand
AGGCCGGTGATCGAAACCATTACTCCGGCGTTCTCGCGCACCAGCGACTCGGGCGTCGCGCCGAACAGCGGACTCGATCGATCGACCCGATGCCGCGCGGTCCAGCTCAGTGAAAACAACGCGCTGCGCTCGCGCTGCATCGCGAGGTCATACCATAGCCGCACCGTCTCGCCCTCCGCGGTTGTTTCGACCCGGGTGATCGCTACGTGAATCGTCGCTTCGACGATCCGGTTCGCGCGCAGATTTGCCATCCTGAACATCAGGGTCGGTTCGCCCTCGTGCCGTGAGATGACCGCGACCGCGCTGAAACGCACCCGCGCGGTCGGAAGCGAGAATTTCGAGAACACCAGCCCCGTCATCATCGCGAGTCCGACCAATCCGAACAGCGCTTCGAACGACATCACCGCGTTGGATAGAAACGTGGTCGGCGTCATGCGGCCATAGCCGATCGTCGCCATGGTCTGGACGCTGAAGAAAAACATATCGGCGAATGAACCGGGCCGCGTTCCCCCGACGCCGCCGTCGATCCAATAGACCAGCGCGAAAAGCAGGTTGGCGACAATATAGAAGCCCAGGATGAAGGCGAGCAGCGTCGGCCACGTGTCCGTCACAAGGGTGTGATAGAGGTCGGTGAAGATCGAAGTGCCGCCGGTCGGGCGCAGCGCACCATCAATCGATGTCATTCGCAGTGCCTGGGGCCGTTTCATGCCCGCACAATATACCCGACGCCGCCTTTACGCGCATCGCGGGCAGACGCTTCTACTTCGCGAAAACGGTGCGCAGCGCGGCGCTCGCCTGGGCGAGCCCTTGCTTGCCCTTGTCGAGCAGCTCCGCGAAGCTGATAAACCCGTGCGTCACTCCGTCGTAGCGCGTGAGGGTGACGCTCACACCGGCCTTGCGCATCGCGAGGGCATAGGCCTCGCCTTCGTCTCGCAACGGATCGTGGCTGGCGGTCAGGACAATCGCGGGCGGCAGCCCGGCAAGGCTGGCTGCCAGGTTGGGACAGGCGAGAGGATTTTTCGCGTCGGCGGAACCGTCCAGGTAATGGTTCCAGAACCATTCCATGTCGGCGCGCGAGAGAACGAAGCCATCGGCCGCGAACTCCCGCTGCGAGGGAGTGTCGTTGGCCGACGATATCGCAGGATAAAAGAGCACCTGGAAGCATAGCCGCGGTCCGCCGCGATCGCGCGCCATCAGCGCGACGACTGTCGCGAGGTTCCCGCCTGCGCTGTCTCCGCCGACCGCGATTTTGCTCGCGTCTGCGCCGAGCGCGGCGGCATTTGCGGCGGTCCATTTAGTCGCGGCGTAGCAATCTTCAGGCGCGGCCGGAAACTTATGCTCTGGCGCGAGCCGGTAATCGACTGAGACAACAACGCACCCTGCTCCGTTGGCCAGGTCGCGGCATACGATATCGTGCGTATCGAGATTTCCCAGCACCCATCCGCCGCCGTGGAAGTACAGCAAGATACCCATCGGAGTGCGCGCCTCGGCGGGAGTGTAAACGCGGATCGGAATTAGCCCATGCGGCCCGGGAATGGTGCGATCCTCAACGCTGTACACCTCGGGCGGCTCCGACGGGCTCGCTTCGAGCAGCGCCATCATCTTGGCGCGCGCCTGCTCCGCCGTCTCCGAGCGCAGGAACATCGGACCGTCGGCGTTCGCCGCGTCGAGAAAAGCTTTCATCTGGGGGTCGAGCGCCACAGTCATCGCGATCTCCTTCTGCGCCGCGCGCGCACCTTCGTGCGCGATCAGTGCGATGAGGTTAAAGTACGCCGCGTCAAGATCGCAAGCGCGGCCGGAATGGTATGGATACCGAACGAAGCCACGGCTGATCAAACGAACCCATCAAACGAACCCATGGATGAAAAATGTTTCACGTGAAACATGGCGCTCACAGCCGGGCGCGGCGCAGCCGCAGCGCGTTTCCGATCACCGAGACCGAACTCAGGCTCATCGCAGCGCTCGCGATAATCGGGCTTAACAGCAATCCGAAGAATGGGTACAACACGCCCGCCGCGATCGGCACGCCGAGCACATTGTAGATGAACGCGAAGAACAGGTTCTGCCGGATGTTGCGCATCGTCGCGCGCGAGAGCCGCCGCGCTTTCACGATCCCGCCCAAATCGCCGCGTATCAGCGTAACACCCGCGCTTTCCATCGCGACATCGGTGCCGGTGCCCATCGCGATTCCGACCTGCGCCTGCGCCAAAGCGGGCGCGTCGTTGATTCCGTCACCCGCCATCGCAACGATGTGTCCCTCGGATTGAAGGCGCCTGACCTCGGCCGCTTTCGCGTCGGGCAAGACCTCGGCGCGAAATTCGTCGACGCCCGCTTTGGCCGCTACCACCGTGGCCGTCGCGCGATTGTCCCCGGTCAGCATCACGATCCGCAGCCCCTCGCCGTGCAGTGCGCGCACCGCTTCCGCGGTCGAGGACTTGAGCGGATCGCTGACGCCGATCGCTCCGGCCGCATGCGAGTCGATCGCGATCAGCATCACCGTCTGCCCGTCGCGGCGAAGTTCGCCGGCGCGCGCCTCGAGCGCGGAGGCCTCGATCTTAAGCTCGGCAAACAGGGCGGCGTTGCCGAGCGCAACGC
>JBAPSR010000330.1:0-5578 GCA_049281755.1 Binataceae bacterium (SeqCode) | reverse complement strand
GATTTGCGGATTCGTGGCCCGGGCGATCTGCTCGGTGCGCGCCAGACCGGCGCGTTGCCGCTCAAGTTTATCCACCTGGTGCGCGATCCGCTGACGATCGAAAAAGCGCGCGCGATGGCGGAGGACTGGCTCCGGCGCGACCCCGGCGTGAAAGCGCCTGCCTCGCAAGGCGCACGCCGCGCGATCCGCCAGATGCTGGCGCATGGGTTCAGCCTCGGTGATGTAGGCTAGAATGGAAGGCCAGTTGGAAACAGAATTGAGAGATTAAAATGCCTCGCAAAGCCAAATCCAAACCGGACGGGCCTGCTACGGCCCGGCGGCGGATTCCGCTGCGGCGCGAAGTCTCGGCCGGCGGAATCGTGTGGCGCCCGGGTGAGCATGGAATCGAGATCGCGATGATCCGTCCGCACGGCTCGGACGCCTGGGCTCTTCCCAAGGGCCACATCGAAAAAGATGAGAGCACCGAGCGCGCCGCGATTCGCGAGGTTCGCGAGGAGACCGGCCTCGAGGTAGCCGGCGTCCGTGCGCTGGGCGACGTGGCGTATGTTTTTTCGTGGCGCGACAAGCACCGCGGCACGATCACGCGGGTCAGCAAGCGGGTGCATTTCTTTCTGATGGAGTTCGCGGGTGGCGATACCGCTGATCACGACGGCGAGATCGACGAAGTCGCATGGGTGCCGATCGACGCGGCGCTCGCCCGCGCCAGCTATGCCAACGAACGAGTGCTGATCGAAAAAGCTCGCGCGCAGCTTCAGGATACCTAGGGAATCTCCGACATCGCGATCGGATGCCCGCCGATCATGCTCGATTTCCAAATCGCGGGGGCGAGTTCGTGGAAACGAATCGCACCGTCGCCGATCAGCACCAGCACTGCGCTCCCATTCTGCTCAACGTGGCGCGCGGTCAAGCCCGGCAGTGACTTGGCGAGAATCTGCGGATACAGCGCCGCGAAATTCTCGGCTTGCCCCGGATTGTGGAACGCGACGATCCACACGAGAGTCACGTCGGTCGATTTCTGCAGCGCGACGAACCGGTCCCCGGCCCATCCGTCTGCCGCCGCGACGTACGGAGTCTGCTCGCCGATCCAGTGTTCGATTACCATTCTCAGCACCAGCTCGCCGAAGGTATTTTCGTCGGCCTTTTTCCACGCAGCGAGGATCTTTTCGTAGCCGCCGACGCGCACGTCAACCGGTGCTTCCGGATGATCGAAATAGAGCTCCGGGTGAAGTATCTGCCGAGTGGAGCGCGGTGGATTGCGGTAAATCGCATCAACCGCCGTCCAGCCACCGAGATGGTACCCCGCCGCGACAAAGCGCGCACCGTCGAGGTACGGAAAGATGAGCAGCTTGCGCATCTGCACGCCCAGCCCCTCGGCGCTGCCCAGAAAAATTACGGCCGCGTCCGCGCTATTGTCGAGAAAGTAGTCGATCGTCGGATCGTCGGCGCGGCCCACGACCGAGCAGAAGCCCGAGAGCGTCGCGTCGCCCTCGAGCAGCGCGCGCAGTGCGAGTTCGCGGTCGTCATTGCCGTGCGTCGCTTTCTCTTCGGCCCGGATGTCGAAATGCTGATCCTGCAGAGCATGCGTCAGTTCGTGCGAGAGGACCCCCGCCGTGCGCAGCTTGAGCGCGAACTCGAGCAGGCGCGGATTCACCATAGGGATCGAGGGAATCGGACGTTCGATAATCACCAGGTCTTTCTGCCGCGGATCGTAGAATCCGGCGAGCTGCGACTTGAGCATCGTCAGGTTGTCCTTCGCCAGATCGACCTTCGGCGGATAAAGTCCGACGAGCTCGCCCTCGCGCGCGTCGAGTTCGAGGCCGGCCGGTGTCGTATCGCGCGCTAGTTCGGCCCGCAGCCTTTCCTGCGATTGGTCAACCGTGAGGTAGGAGAAGGGAACCGGATGCTCAAACTTGAGCGCACGAATCTTCTGCACGCGCTCGGTAACGGTCCGGGTCTCTTCCGGATTCAGGATGCCCTGGATGGTTTCCGCCGATACTACGGCGGCAAGTGCGAGCGTTGCCGCCGCTGCCGCATAGATTATCCACTGCCTCATACCCTGTCCCCCTTTGAACCTCGCGAGCGTGAATCATGGATGATTCGGCGATGTATCGCCGGGCATCCCCGCCATCGCGGCGTTCGCGATCGGATGTCCGCCGATCGTGCTCGCGCGCCAGAGTGCCGGCCCCAGCACGCCTATGTAGTGTGCAGCTTCGCCGATCACGATCAGCACTGCGTTCTCACGATAGTCAATTTCGTGCGCGGTCGAGCCGAGCAGCCGGTCGAGCAGGCTCGCATAGGCAACCGCGAATTTATTGGCGGCGCCGTCGTCGGTGAACGCGATAATGCCGATCACGGAAATCGACTGCTCATCCTGCAGAACAACGAAACGGTCGCCCGTCCATCGAGCGGCCAGCGCGGCTTGCCCGGCGTCCTCTGACGGAATCCGTTTGAGGTCGCGCTCGAGGATCACGCGCACCAGCAACTCCCCCAGAGTGAAATCGTCCACCTCTTTCCATGCCGGCATCGTCGGCTGATAGCCGCTGATCGAAACCGCCAGCGGCGCGACCCAATCATCGAAATATGCCTCCGGGTGGATTATCTGGTGCGAAGACTCGGGCGGCTTGGCGTAGAGCGCGTCAACCGCTTTCCATCCTCCACGCCGGTAAGCTTCGGCCACGAACTTCACGCCCTCGGAATATTGAAACAAGAGCGGCGTGCTCAGACCCACGGGCGTACCCGGAGTCTCTTGCGCGAAAAGTTTCGGAAGCTGGCCCAGTTGACTCTCGATCGTGTCGAGCGTCGCATCGTCCATCGTTCCGGTCACATAGGCCATCCCTGCGATTGTCGCGTCGCCCTCGGCCACCGACTTGAGCGCGAGCGCGCGATCGTCGTCGTCCTTCAAGGCCTCGAGCCGATCGCCCAGATTGAAATTCTGATCCTGCAGCGCGTGAGTCAGCTCATGCGCCAGCAGCATCTCGCCCACCAGATCGCGCTGCACCACGAATTCGGCGGCGTTGTTCAGAAACCCGATATCGTCCGAGCCCTCGACCAGCACCATCTCGTGCGCGTGAGGGTCGTAAAATCCGGCGACCTGGCTGCGCAGCAGCTTCAGTTCCTCGGCCTTAAGGTCGATCCCGGCGGGAAAAAGTCCGAGCAGCGCACCTGCCGTGCCCTCAGCCGCCATCTCGGCGTCGGTATTGTCGCGTTCGAGCTCGCGCTCCATCTGCGTCTCAGCTTCGTCTTTTGTTTCGACGATGAGCGGGACCGGGGCTTTGAATTTCAACTGCCGCAGCGCCTGGATTCCCTGTTCGACCTGGTCCGCTTTCGCGTCGTTTACTTTGCCGCGATTCACCAGCGCGTAGGCGCATCCCGCGGCGGCGATCGCGAACCCGAACAGAAGGGCAGCGCGGTAGGCGGCTCTCTGCGGGCGGATTTCGCGCACGGTCATTCGCGGCTGTCCGGCCTCAGTCGCTGACTACGAGCGGATAGCCGATTTTTGCGGCCTGGCCGGCGCGTGCCTGAGCGGCCTCGCGGGTTTCGAACGGACCCATCCGAACCCGGTAGTAGTGGTTACTTCCGGCGCCGATTTCCTCGATTCGCACGTCGTCGTAGTACTGCTTCAACTGATCGCGCAGCTCGTGCGCATGCTCCGAGCTGTTGAACGAACCCACCTGGACGTAGAAACGCGGCTGCGTTCCCACCGCGCGCGAGCCCGGCGGCGCCGACAGCAGCTCGATCTTTACGTGTGCGGTTCCGTGTTCGAGCATCCCGATCATCGTCGCGGCTTTGTGCGACAGGTCAATCTTGCGGCCTTTTTTTAATGGACCGTGGTCGTTGATCAGAACCTCGACCGAGCGTCCCGTGTTCAGATTGGTCACCATCACGTGGCTGCCCAGCGGATAGATCATCGACGCGGCAGTCAGATCTTCCTGATCGTAAATATCGCCGGTCGAGGTCTGGTGCCCATTGAATCCCGGCCCGTACCACGAAGCGACGCCATACTGCGGTGCGGGATGGGCGCGCCCTGGCACCTCCACGACGGGAGCAGGTACAGGCGCAGGCGGCGGCGGGGGAGGGGGCGGTTGATAGATCGTCGTGGTCGCGCACGCGGCCAGCGCGATGCTGACCGCGAGAGTAGCGCCGCAGCGGAACATCCATTTGCGGATTCTGTTTGCGCCCACGTCCGTTTCCTCGCTTCCCCCCCGGTCGATTATAGGTTTTCATCCGAAGACGCATAAGCGTCTTGTTGATGAATCAATTGCCAGGCCTTAGAAGCCGCGCTTGCTCATGGTAGCATCCGAGGCGTCACCGAAAGAGCGAATATGTCGCGCAATATGTTGCGAACCCGGCTGGACCTCGAGGAAATCGAAGCGCGCACGCTTGCGCCCTTTGCGATGCTTTCGCGCAACAGCCGCGGACGCCGCGTCGCCGAGCCCGAGCATCCGATGCGCACGGTGTTTCAGCGCGACCGCGACCGCGTGATCCATTCAGCCGCGTTTCGCCGCCTCGAATACAAAACCCAGGTATTCGTCAATCACGAGGGCGATTACTACCGCACCCGCCTGACCCATACGCTCGAAGCCGCGCAAGTCACGCGGACTATCGCCAAGGCGCTCGGCCTCAACGGCGAGCTGGCAGAGGCCGTCGCGCTCGCGCACGACCTCGGCCATACTCCCTTCGGTCACGCGGGCGAGCGATGGTTAAACGAGCTGATGGAACCATATGGCGGCTTTGATCACAACGCGCAGAGCCTTCGCACCGTCGATTGGATCGAGGTGCGCTATCCGACTTTCCGCGGTCTGAATCTCAGCTTCGAGGTGCGTGAGGGCATTATCAAGCATTCTCACTTTCAGGACCGTCCCTCAGCGCAGGAGTTCGATCCGTCCACCTATCCGTGCCTCGAGGCGCAGATCGTCGATCTGGCCGACGAGATTGCGTACCTAGCCCACGACGTTGACGACGGGCTTAAGTCCGGGATGCTCACGGTCGAGAACCTGAACGAGTCCTCCCTCTATGCCGACGCTGCCGCCGAGGCGCGCACGGCAAATCCGCAGGCCGATGCGCGCGTGAGGCGCTATCAGACCGTGATCAGGATGATCGACGCGATGTCCACCGACTTGATGACGAATCTTGGCGCCGAGCTCGAACGCGCGCGAATCGAGAGCGTCGATGACGTCCGCAAAGCGGGCAGGGCGCTCGCCGTGTTCTCGTCCGCGATGGCGCCGCGGGTCGATGAGATGAAGCAGATCATGCGCGAGCGGCTTTACCATCATTATCGCGTCAGCCGGATGACGCAAAAAGCGGGCAGGGTGCTCGCACGCTTGTTTGAAACCTACATGGCAGAGCCGCGTCAGATGCCCGCGCACGTGCTGGCGCGAACCGAACGCGACGGCGAACCGATTCCGCGCGTGGTCGCGGACTATATCGCCGGGATGACGGATCGGTTCGCACTCGACGAATACCGCAAGCTGTTCGATCCTGATGAACGCGTCTGACGGCACTTCCCCTCGCGGCGCGAACCGGCGCGTACGAACCCTCGTGCTGCGGCGCGAGGACCATATCGGGGACACGTTGGGGC
>JBAPSR010000329.1:0-29293 GCA_049281755.1 Binataceae bacterium (SeqCode) | reverse complement strand
ATATGGCCGCGCGCCTCGGAAAGCTTTGCGGCAGCGGCCCCGATCTGTGGCTCGCCCTGCAAGCGCGGTATGACGCTTGGGAATCGTCGCATCGGCTGGCCGATGAGCTGAAGAAAATCCCCACGCTCCGCGACGAATGAGTGATGCTGCAAACGGTTCGGGCGCTTGAGATTAACGCTCTTCGTAGATCAGCCGCCGAGTTGGTACATCGAGCGGTCGCGGGTTGAGCGGCCTTCGAGCAGGTGATGGCCGGTCGGTTTTAGCTCTACCGCTCGCCTCAAGATCTGCGCGACCTGGTTGAGTTCGTCGCCCGAGCCGGAGCGCAGCGCGCGGCGCACGTCCAGCTCGTCGTCGTTGAGCAGGCACAAATGGAATTTTCCGTCCGCCGTCAGGCGCATCCGGTTGCAGGTGCCGCAGTAAGGCTCGCTCACCGGGCTGATGAATCCGATCACGCCGCGCGCGCCGGCGACGGAAAAGTTGCGCGATTCGTCGGCCAGGTTCTCGCTCGGCAGCTCGCGCATCGCCCCGAGCGCGGCCTCGATTCGCCGCCGGGTCTCGATGTTCGACACGTAGCGCTTGACCGATAACGTGGCGCATTCGCCACCGCCCAGCGGCATCAGCTCGATAAATCGCACGTGCCAGTCGCGCTCGAGAGTCAGCCGCGCCAACTCGACGACCCCATCTTCGTTGTAGCCTGCCGCCACGACGGCGTTGAGCTTGATCGGCGTAAGGCCCGCGGCTTCGGCAGCCATGATGCCGCGCCAGATCTTCTCGAAGCTGCCCCATCGCATTTGCCGCTCGACGGTTGCCGGGTCGAGGCTGTCGAGATGGACGTTGATTCGGCTAAGCCCGGCGCGCTTGAGCGGCGCGGCGAGATCCTCGAGCATCAGCGCGTTGGTGGTGAGCGCCAGCCCTTCGACGCCTTCGACCCGCACGATCCGCTCGACGATCTCGATCAGGTCGGCGCGCAGCGTCGGCTCGCCTCCGGTCAGGCGAAATTTGCGGAAGCCGACGCTGACCGCGGCGCGCGCAACGGTCTCGATCTCCGCCGGGGTCAGAAGCTCGGAGTTGGGCAGGAAGCGAAGTCCCTCGAGCGGCATGCAATAGACGCAGCGCAGGTTGCATCGGTCGATCACCGAGATGCGCAAATAGTCGATTTCGCGGTTGAAGGAATCTCGTGGCACGAATCAATACTAATCGGAGCGTTCGCGCGGAAACAACCGCGGTTTCGTAACGCAACCCCTGCTTCGCCGCTGCGCGCTTGCTTCGCAGTCCGCTCTGAAACTGTTAGGGTTTCCGCCGTGGCAAGCCTTCAGAGAATAGGCCCTGAGCGAAAAATAGCGGGAGCGGCCGGGCTCGGCCGCGCCGCCCTGTTCGCATTGGCGATCGGCGCGCTCGCGATATTGCCGGCCAGGCGCGCGCCGGCGCAAGGAACGCGCTCGGAGTCGGACCAGATGGTCGCGCAGGCGGAAAACACCATCCGGGCGGCGGGAAAATCCAATCCGGTCGATACTGCGAAGGTGCATCAGGCGATCGACGAGCTGCACAAGGCGCTCGCCGCCGATCCGAACAACGATTCCGCATACGTGGATCTGGGTTTCTGCTACGGATTGCTGCGCGACGGTCCGACCGCGGTCGATATGTACATGCATGCGGTGCATATCAATCCTTCGCCGGCGAATTTCCTGGAGCTGTCCGATATCTACATGCGGGTAGGCGATGCCGAGCACGCGCTGATGGCGGCGAACGCGGGAATTCTGAAAGCTCCCCGCAATGCCAGGCTGTACAACGCCAAGGGGATGGCGCTCAACGATTTGGCGCGCCCCGCCGAGGCGTCCGAGGCATTCCAGAAAGCGATCGAAATCGATCCGAACTTCCTGATCGCTCGCGATAACCTGCATGCACTCAATTCCGGGTCAAGCGGGCGTGGCAGCGTCAGCCGGCACTGAGGCCGGCGCGCGACGCTTATTTGTTCGAGACCGACTTCACCACCAGGAACGGGCTGGTCCGATCGAAGACGTAGCCCTGGACCTTGAGCGGCTGCTCTTTGTCGGCCGAGGCCATGATCTGCTGGCGCAGATCCTGATCGCCGACCACCTCGATACGCTTGGTCAGAATCGCGCGGTAGAGATCGCGCGCGTAGCTCGCGTTAGGATCGAACTGCAATTCCACGTCGCTGAGTTCCGTGTCCAGGCGCATGTACACGTCGCGTCCATCGACCCGCAGATGCACGATCTTCGCACCCGCGGGGAAGTCGGATTCCTTAAAGCCGACCGCGCCGACCACGGTCAAGTCGCGGAACCGCTGCGGCGCGCGCTCCCTCGGAGTAATCGGAACATTTATTCCGGATAAGCTCGGTCCAGGAGTGACCTGAAACCCGCTGCCTGCGCCGAGAGTGACCGGAAACGCATGCGCGGCGCCGGCGGCTAGAAACGATCCGAGGGCAAAAACAATCGCTGTGCTTGTTCGCATCTAACTTCTCCCTGTCGCGAAACATCCTGTCGCGAAACTTGGGCGTAAGACTGCTACTGCGCAATCATCCCGTGATCGGACGCTCCGGTTCCGCGACACAGTAGGCGCAGCGGCAGATGTCGCGTAGCTGGCGCATCGTGAAGATCGTCTCGTGTCCGTCGGCCCATCCCAGGAACATCGCCTGCTCGCCCAATCGCGACAGCCGCTCCAGGCGTTGGCTGGCCGATGGAATCTCGCCTTCGACGGCGCCGTGGCATGCGTCGCACGGACAATGGCGGCGCAGGTTGTCCAACGGATAGATGCTGTCGTGGCCGTCGGTCCACTGCACGCCGACGGCGTAGCGGCCGACTTCGTTGAGCCCCTTGATCTTTGGGTTCTTAGGCTTGATAAGAGCCATAGGTGATCTCTCGACTTGATTATATCACTTGCGCGTCGTGCAAGAAGAAGCTCGGGCGATGCGCCGGAAGTCGCAAATCCGTTTAACACTGGAGGCCCAAAAAAATCATGGATGAGAAAGCGAAAAAACAGGCGTTGCTGATGATCCCGTATGGACTGTTCATTCTCGGCGCCGCTCACGGCGGAACCAGCACGGTCGCGACGGTCAACTGGGTGACCCAGGCGAGCTTCAATCCTCCGCTGGTGGTGGTCGGAATCAAGAAGGATTCGGGCTCGCACGCGATGGTGAAAGACTCGAAGAAGTTCGCGTTGTCGGTGCTGGGTTCCGGGCAAAAGGGAATCGCCGGGGCGTTCTTCCGCCACGTCGAGCCCAAGGACGGCAAGTTCGGCGACTTCGCTTACGAGAACGGCAAGAACGGCGCGCCGATCGTCAGCGATGCACCGGCCGCGGTCGAATGCGAAGTGGTCGGCTTCTACGAGCTCGGCGACCACAGTATCGTGGTCGGCAAGGTGACCGAGGCGCACGTCAAAAAAGACAGCGAAGTTTTGACGATGAAGGAAACCGGCTGGAACTACGGCGGCTAGGGATTCGCGGCGCGCAGCCCGTATCAGGAGAGAAAGTTGGCAAACAAGAAAGTTGTAGTGCTGCCCGGCGACGACGCCGCGCCCGAGGCGATGGCGGCGACGATGGAAGTGCTGCGCGCGATCGAGCTGCCGATCGACTACCTGGAATTTCCGCCCGGCGAGAAATGGGTGCGCGGCGAGACCGATGCGAAAGCGCGCGCCGCGATCGACGCCTCGGACACGACGCTGTTCGGCTCGACTTCGGGCAAGACCACCTCGATCACCTATCTGCGCTGGGGCAAGCAAACCTTTGCCAACGTGCGGCCGGCGCGGTGGTCGAAGGGATATCGCAGTCCGATGGCGCGGCCCGAGGGAATCGATTTCGTGATCGTGCGCGAAAACCTGGAAGACCTGTACCTCGGACTCGAAGGGCCGATCGCGAACCTTGCGCCGCTTGCGCCCTACAGCAGGATTCTGCGCGCTCCGCTCGATACGGGAGAGCGCGGAATCTACGCGATCAAGATCATCACCGAGCGCAACACGCGGCGCATCGCCGAGTTCGCCTGCCAGCTCACGCTCAAGCGCAAGCGCGCGGGCGGCAAAGGCAAGCTCACCTGCTCCTCGAAGTACAACATGCTGCACGAGTCGGACGGGTTGTTTAGAAAGATCGTCGAGGAGACCGCGGCGAAGTATCCCGAGATCAAGTACGAGCAGTTTATCGTCGACGACTTCGCGCGGCGGCTGGTCGCGTCGCCGCAAAATCTCGACGTGGTGGTGATGCCGAATCTCTACGGCGATATCCTGTCCGACGCGGCGGCCGGAATTATCGGCGGGCTGGGCCTCGCGCCGAGCGGATGCTACGGCGAGGATTACGCGTACTTCGAGTCGGTGCATGGAACCGCGCCGGATATCGTCGGCCAGGGGATAATCAATCCGAGCGCCACGATGATGTCGGCGGCGCTGATGCTCGAGTACCTGGGCTTCGACGACGCGGGGCGGCGCTTCGACGCGGCAGTGCGCAAGGTTTACGCCGAGGGCAAAGTACTGACGCCCGACCAGGGCGGGACGGCGAAGACGCTCGAGTTCGCGCGCGCGGTGATCGCGAATTTGTAAGGTCGTGGGCAAGGTGGTGCCTTGAGTTTTTTAACATCGGGCAATTTCGGTGGGTTCGTTTGGTATCTTTTCTAGTGGCTTAAAAAATAAACTCCTTGAAGATGCTGGCGTTTTTTGCCAAATGGGTTCGTTTCATGCGTCTTTTTGGTACCTCGATTTTGGACCGTCCGACGCCGTAAGAAAGACTAAACACGAAGGCACCAAGGAAGACCAAGACCCCAAGAACCGAAGAAGATCCATTTCCGCGCGCGGCGCGCAAAAATGGATCATTTCTTTGTGCGCTTTGCGTCTTCGTGTCTTGGTGGTTGGATTGATGAATGCGCCCGTCGCGGAAGCGGACCCCGTTGGCAAAGTGACGCGGCAATAGTGAGCGGTTTGCTTCCACGAAACCATTTTTGCACGAAGTGAAATCGGGCATAAGGCTGAACAGTTCAGCCATGAACAAACCTGGCAAAAACCCGAACACTCGTTAGGGAAGCGCAGGCGGGCTGAAATGCCTTAAAGTGGCTCTGGCGCAAGGGGTTGCTGCGCGTCAGGTAGGCCTGCCCCCTGACCACTGCCCCTACGGGGACGTGCACAATTTCCGGCCGCTACCAGCCATTCGTCCGCATCATGAACCGCAGCCGTGCGGATTGAACACTCGTTTGGTCGAGGCGGGACTGCTTGCGAGTTTTGCGGGCGGGCGGATTGGGCGAGAGACCAGATTGCCGCCGCAATTGGGGCATCGTCCGCCGAGCTTCGAGTCGGCGCATTCGCGGCAGAAGGTGCACTCGAACGAGCAGATCATCGCGTCGGCCGCGGCCGGCGGAAGGTCGCGGTTGCAGCATTCGCAATTGGGCCGTAGCTCAAGCATCGTGCGCGCTCCTATGAAAACCGGCGGCTTGACTCTATAGCGCGGCGCGGTAAAGTTGGAGCGCCCACGGCAGCATCAAAACGGAAGGAGGTGCAAACGCGATGAAGAGTACACGAAATGAACTTGCGCAAATTCGCCGCGTCGCGCCTTCCGTGATCGCCATCCGGTAACTACCGGAGTTCCACTGCATATCGGCCACGGAGGCGGAGCGCCCCGTGGTTTTTTTGCGTCTGCAAATGCCGCGGCCCGCGCGTGCGTTCGCGGCCAAGATTGGACGAAGGAGGATTCGCAATGACCGTAATTATTTTCTGGCAATCGGGATACGCAAAGACCGTGAACGCCCCAAAACGTGGAGCACCCAATGACCGAGAATCAACAAATCGAAGCCGACAACGTACTCGACGCGTTTTTCGGCGAGGGATTGATCACTGAAGTTCTGTACATCGTGCGCAGCGGCAAGGAGGCCACCGTCTATTGCTGCCGCGCCTCGGAAGATTCAGGGCGCGAGTTGGTTGCGGCGAAAGTCTATCAACCGCTCGAGAAGCGCGGCTTCCGCAACGACGCGATGTACCAGGCCGGACGCGGCGCGGATTGGGAAACGCGCAACCGGCGCGCGTTCGTGAACAAATCGCGCCACGGACGCGCGGTTCAGTACGCGACCTGGATCGGCGCCGAATATGAAACGCTCGAAATACTTTACGGCGCCGGCGCCGACGTGCCCGAGCCGATCGCGCAAGCGCCGGGCGCGATCCTGATGGAATATTTTGGCGATGAAACCGCGGCCGCGCCGATGCTGGTGCGGGCCGAGATGGATTCCTTGGCCGCGCAGCGGTGCCTTAGAGGAATAATCGAGAACGTTGCGTTGTGGCTCGCGAATCATCGCGTGCACGGCGATCTCTCGGCCTACAACCTGCTCTACGCCGGTCGCCGCGCGGTCGCGATCGACTTTCCGCAGGCGGTCGATGCGCGGATGAACCCGAACGCGCGGACGCTGCTCAGGCGCGACCTCGAAAATATCTGCGGCCATTTCACGCGCGCGGGAATCCACGCGGATCCGATTCGTATCGCGGAGGATTTGTGGCGCGGCTATCGCGTAGGGCAGCTATGAACGCGCGGGCGGAGCTTGTTTGATTAAGGTTCCTGACTATGTACATAGGCAGAGGCTACCAGACACGCATCAACGCCGTTCTGCGCGCTTTCGTCCAGACGCGTCAGCGGGTGGATCGCCCGCAGGCGACGCGAGGCCGGGCAAACCGCGTCAAGGCGAGGACCTCTCGCATCCGTTAAGTTAAAGCGCTGATTGAGGTCGCGACCCTGCGCTATGAACGCGCGGGCGGATCGGCCGGAGCGGATTCATCGCGCTCGCGATCCGACGAACTATCGTGCGCCGCCGGAGTGCTGCGCCGCGCCCACCAGAACGCATCGCAAAGAGCGCCGCACGCACGGATATAGATATGCGGCGGCTCCGGCGCTGAGACGGGAGTCTCGGGTGTGGTGATATTTTTGGATTCACGCGGCATCGCAAGGTAATCGTAGCGGATCCGAGCTATTTTCGTAAGGCGGATCGCGCTGCCACGGTACGGCCAGCCCCTGCGTCATCCTGAGCGCAGGCCGTTGCGGCCGGAGTCGAAGGATCCCGAGGCGTCCATGCACGGCATCGCAACTCGTCCTGAAGGCTCCGGGCGCTTGGTGATCGCCGCGCGGCAGGCGAGGATCACGTTGATGCGCACTTTTTCCGTGTACATCGTCGCGAGCCCCTCGCGCGTGATTTAGGTTGGCGTGACAAACGACCTTGAGCGGCGCATCGCGGAGCATCGAGAGAAAGCGATCGCGGGTTTCACCGCGCGCGAAAGAGATTGCGCTGATCGAAGAAGGACGATCCTACCTGGCGCGATCTGACGAGCGAATGAGAACTGCGATGGTGGTGGAGGTCCCAAGGTCAGCGCAGGTGATCGTAAGACTCTGCATGATCGTCCCGGGATCCTTCGACTCCGGCCGCAGCGGCCTCCGCTCAGGATGACACAGGGGACGGCGGTCGCGGGCGGCGCTCAAGACGACGGAGGGGCGACCGTGGCAGGCGGCGATCAAGGGGCCAAAGGACAATCCCGCCTGGTGCGATCTGACAAGCGAATGAGAACGACGCGACGGCGGTGGGAGGCACCAAGCCAGAGCAGGCAATCGTGAAAGTCTGCATGGCCGTCCCGGGATCCTTCGACTCAGGCCGCAACGGCCCGCGCTCAGGATGACGCAAAGGCTGGTCGTACCAGACGACGTTCGATTCGACGGTAGGGGCGGCCGTCGCGGGCGGCGCGAGCGGAGTAGATTAATTAAATCGTCGCGGGAATGGCTATCCGATCTAGTAGAAGCGCTCTTCGCCGGGGGGGCGGGTTTTCCAGCGGCGGTGGATCCAGTTCCAGTGGTCCGGATGCGCGCGGATCATCGACTCGATTGGGCGGACGAAACGCTGCGTGTTCTCGATTACGTCGGCCGCGCGATCGTCGGTGCGCTGAATGGCGACCGGCGGATGAATCGTGATCTTGTTCTTTGCGCCGGCGCCCTGACGCACCATGAAAGTCGGTACCACCGGCGCGCCGGTCGCGAGCGCCAGGCGCGCCGCGCCGTCGCTGGTCGAGGCGAGCAGGCTGAAGAAATCCACGAACACGCCCTTGCGCACGTCGAGGTCGAGGGTGATCGCGACTTGCCAGTTCTTGCGCAGCAGGCGCATCGCGGTCAGCCCGCCGGTCTTGCGCTCGATCAGCGCGTTGCCGAAGCTGATGCGCGCGGCGCGGACCGCCTTGTCCATCAGGGGGTTGCGCAACACGCGATTGACGATCGCAATCCGGTAGCCGTAAACCGAATGCGCGACGTTGAGCAATTCCCAATTGCCGAAGTGCGCGGTCAGCACGATAATTCCGCGGCCCTTCGAGATGCGTTCGGCTTCGTCCCAGTGCTCCTTGCCCTGGTAGGTGACAACCTCTTCGATATTGGAGCGGTTGAGCTTGCGGATGTGCGACCATTCGGCCGCCATCCGGCCCCAGTTGCGGTAGCTGCCGCGCAGGATTTCGAGATGCTGGGCGACGGACTTTTCCGGAAACGCGATTTCGAGATTTTTGAGCGCGATCGGACGATTCGGCCGATCCACTTCCATCGCGATTCGTCCGAGCTTTGCGCCCAGGCGCACCGCGCGCTCCAGCGGCAACGCGCGCATCGCGGCGATATACGCCGCTGCGCCGGCCCATTCGACGCGCGCCTGAATTCCGCCTATCTGCCGGGGCATCGCGGTTGCCAAAGAGCGGCGCGCGGGTTCAGGCCCGCGCGCCGGGTGCGAGGAAAAATTGCGTTCACGATCAAGTCTGGAGATTGCTCAGGGTGCCGCCGGCGCCATCCCCGCCCGGGTCGCGTCGAAGGCGCGCGAAGAGGGCATGATACCGCTGCTGGCGGTCGGGTACGCTGGTGCGCCGGTGCTGGACGGAGCGCGCATGCTTGAGGGACCGATCTCTTCGGTGTTGAAAGGCGTGTCGCCCGTGGGTGCGCTGCCGCTCGATGCGGGCGGAGGAATATCGGCGGCGCCCGGCGTGCCCGGAGGTGCGGAAGGCGCGCCAAGATCAGCCGACGGCGGCACCGCGATCGAGAACGACGGCTTGTACAGCTCGTGAATCTGCGAGGCCGGCATATCGTGAATTTCCTTGCGGCCGATCGAATTGATGAAATCATGGCGCTCGTCAAGCGCGAGGTCGCGCAACTGCCCGCGGTCGCGAATCACGTGCGGAGTCAGGAACACGATCAGATTGTCTTTCTGCCGATCGGTACTCTTGAAGCTGAACAGGTTGCCGATCACTGGGATATCGGAGATGTACGGGATGCCCTGGTTCGAGGCGCTGTCCTGGCTCGAGAGCAGTCCGCCGATCACGGCAGTGCGATGATTCTGCACCATCACGCTGGTTGACGCCGAGCGAATGGTGGTGGTCGGTCCGAGCGGATTGTTGGCCGTGCTGGCGACCACGTTGGAGACTTCTTCATACATATCGAGCTTGACGTAATCGCCCTCGGAAACCTGCGGCACGATATCCAGCGTGATACCCACGTTCTGACGATCGACCGAATTGAAGATCTGCCCGGGCAGGCCGGCGTTGGCCGAGGCCGAGCCGACAAAGGGCACGTTCTGGCCAACCACGATCATCGCCTCTTCGTTGTCGGCGGTGAGCAGGGTCGGCGCGGAGAGGACGTTGGTATGAGTATCGGTCTCGAGCGCCTCGAGCAGCGCGACATCGCAGGGGACCGTGATCAGACTCGCGGCTGAAGCGGCAACACTGCCGGTGGTCGAAGCGGTCGCGGCTATGGTCGAGGGAATAGTGCACAGGCTCTTTGAGGCCAGACCAATTGCAAGACCGCTCAATCCAAGCGGATTAGTCAGCGCGTTCTGAAGATTTCCATAATTCACCGAGGCGACGCCGATGCCGTTGTACGCGCTGTACTCGAAGCCGAGTTGGCGGCTGCGTTCGGCGCTGACTTCGACGATCACCGCCTGCACAAAGACCTGCACGCGTGGAACGTCGAGCTCATCGATGATCTGCTTGAGGGTGGCCCAGTCCTGCGGCGACGCGCTGACCACCATCGAGTTGGTCGCGGGATCGGCGGTGATATTAACCGGGTTAAGAAAATTGGTGCCCTTGCCGCCTTCGGTGCTGGCCGAGGCGGAGCCGGAGGTTCCCGACGAATTGCCGCTCATCATGCCCCTTCCGCTGCCCATGCCGCCGCTGATACCGCCCATGCCGCCGCCGCTGCCACCGTAGCCGCTGTTCATCATGCCGCCGCCCATGCTCGAGCCGCCGTAGCCGCCGCTCATCCCGCCGCCCATGCCGCCGAAGCCGCTGCTCATGCCGCCCATGCCACCCATCGAGCTGCCCATGCCGCTGCTGCGGCCAAGCGAGCCGCGGCCGGTGGTGGGCGAGAGGGTAGTAGGAGCGCCGCCGCCGTTGAGCAGGTTGTTCATGACCTGAACCATCTCGAGCGCCTGCGCATTCTTGAGCCGATAGACGTGGATGCGGGAGGTCACGTTGGGGGGCACGATATCGAGCTTGGAGATGACGTCCTTGATGTCGCGCATCTGGAGCGGAGCGGCGAGCACGATCAGCGAATTGGTGCGCTCGTCGGCAATCACCTTGAAGGAGCCGGAAGGACCGGTAGCAACCGGCGTCACGACGCCCATCCCGGGACGCGGACCCTGCGGGCTGGAGGTCGACCCGCCGTAGCGCGCCGCCATGATCTGTTCGATCTCGGGTGCGAGCTCGCCGGCGAAGGCGAGCTTGAGCGGGATCACGGCGACGGTCTCCTGGGTGCCCTCGATATCGAGGCTGCCGATGACCTGGAGCAGGCGCTGCACGTTGTATGCGTCGTCGGTGATGATGAGAGTGTTGTCTTCGGGATAGGCCGCGACCAGCCCGTCATGCGAAACCATCGGCTGCACGACTCCGACCAGGGTAGCGGCGTCGATGTTCTTGAGCTTGACCATCCGGGTCACGTACTCGTCGCCGTGGGTATCGGCCGGGAGTTGCGACTCGGTCAGCGGCGCATCGGAGCGCACGTTGCGCGCGGGCACGATCTTTATCACCTTGCCGGCCTGCACCGTGGTGAAGCCCTTGATCTGAAGCACGGACTGGAACAGCGAGTAAGCCTGGTCGGGAGTAACCTTGGTGGGCGAGATGATGGTCACCTTGCCGCGCACGCTTTCGTCGATGATGAAATTCTTGCCGGTGATCTCACTGATGAACTTGGCCAGAACCGGGATATCCACGTTCTGGAAATTCATCGTGATCTGGTCGGGAGGGACCCGAGGTTCCGCCGCCTTCACGCCGCTGGTCGATGCAAATAAAAATGTGATCAACGCCGCGGCGATCGTCGCAGGCCAGTAGCGGTTCATCCGAGCAACCTCCGGAACCGATTTCCGGGTGAGCATATGGCACCCCCACGAGATAGCGCAACCTCTGAGCGTTGCATGATCGTTGCAAAAGGCGGATTGGTCGCGGACTATAGACGAATCTCGCGTCCGCTTGATTCAATGAAACTTTCCCGTCGTCTCTACGATCCTCGCCCGGCCTCGCCGCCGCGGCCGATCCGTCCGGCGCGGGCGGCAAAATATGCGTTTTGAGTACCTGATAGGGATCCGCTATCTGCGCGCGCGGCGCCGCGAACGCTTCGTTTCGCTGATTGCCGTGATCTCGCTTACCGGAGTCACGCTGGGCAGCCTGGCGCTGTCGGTGGCATTGTCGGTGATGAGCGGATTCCAGGAGGATTTGCGTTCGCGCCTGCTTGCCTTCACCCCCGAGGTGACGGTCGAGCGCAGCGATGGCGCGGTGTGGAATCCCGCGCAGTTGCGAGAGGCAATCGCGGCGATGGCGCAAGTGGCCGCGGTGGCTCCGTTCGTAACCTCGCCGGTGATGGCGGTGTCGAACACGCCCTCGGGCGCGCCGGGCTATGTCTCGGGCGGGATTTTGCGCGGGGTCGAGGCGGAGCACAATCCGGTGTTGACCGAACTCCAGCAGACGCTGCAATCGGGCACGCTCGCGTCGCTGGACGCGGAGCATCCGGTGCAGATCGTCGAGCAGGGGCAAAAACGCAAAATCGATCTGCCGGGAGCGATCGTCGGCAAATCGCTCGCGTTTGACCTGGGCCTGCGGGTGGGCGATTCGGTAATCCTGATCTCGCCCGCGAGTCTGGCCAGCGGACTGGGCACGCCGCGGCTCAAACGATTCGTGATCACGGGCTACTTCTACTCGGGGATGTATGACTTCGATTCGACCCTGGTGTTCGTTGCGCTGCGCAACGGACGCGCGTTGCTGTCGGACGATTCCGAGCTGCAATCGGGGCTCGAAGTCAAGTTGAGGAACATGTTCGACGCGCCCGCGGTGGCGGCGGCGATCGAAAAAATTGCGGGCAAGGACTACACGGTCCTGGACTGGACGCGCGCCAACGCGCCGCTGTTCTCGGCCTTGCAGCTCGAGAAATTCACCTACTTCATGGTCCTGCTTTTGATCGTGCTGGTGGCGGCGTTCAATATTCTCTCGACGCTGGTGATGATCGCGATGGAGCGGCGCAAGGAAATCGCGATACTGCGCGCGATGGGCACGCGGACGAAATCGATCTTCCTGATTTTCCTGTGCGAGGGGATCGCGCTCGGGGTGGTCGGCACCACGCTGGGGGTCGGCGGCGGACTTTTGATCTCGTGGGCGATCGGCCAGTTCCATCTGATCCATCTGCCGGCCGATCTGTTCATGGTCAGCGCGGTGCCGGTGCGGCTGTACGCGATGAATTTTATCGCGGTCGCGGCAGCCTCGATCGCGCTGTGTATCGTGGCGGCTATATATCCGGCATGGCACGCGTGCGCGCTGTCTCCGGTCGAGGTGATTCGTTATGAGTGACACGCCGGCGGCGGGAGCGCCCAACGGCAATCCGCTTATCGACGCGCGCGGGCTGGTGAAGACCTTTCACGACGCCGGGCGCGAGATTCGAGTGCTGCGCGAGCTGGACCTGGTGGTGCGCGCGGGCGAGGAGATCGCGATCGTCGGACAATCGGGCGAGGGCAAGTCCACTTTGCTGCACGTACTCGGGAGCCTGGAGGAGCCGAGCGCGGGCAAGGTTTTTTTCGAGCGCGAGGATCTGTTCGCGCTCGATCCGAAAGCGTTGGCCGAGTTCCGCAACCTTCGTCTCGGCTTCGTGTTCCAGTTTCATTACCTGCTTGCGGATTTCGACGCGCTCGAGAACGTGATGATGCCGGCGCTGATCGCGCGGATGCCGGATCGGGAAGCCGAAGAGCGCGCGGCCGAGATGCTGAAAGTGGTCGGGCTCGGCGAAAAACTGCATCGCCGCCCGGCCGAGCTCTCCGGCGGCGAGCAGCAGCGAGTGGCCGTAGCGCGGGCGGTGGTGCTGAAGCCGCGCCTGGTGCTGGCCGACGAACCGACGGGCAACCTCGACCCGCACACCGCCGACGAAGTTCACGATTTGTTTCATCTGCTCAACGCGGAACTCGGGATCACGCTGGTGATCGCGACCCACAACGAGCGCTTGATGCGGAGCATGAGCCGCGCGCTCAGACTCAAAGAAGGAAAACTGTCCGACGAGCCGCGCGTCTAGCCCGGATACGAGGTCAAACGCTCCGGGGACGCAACGCCAAATCAGTTTTCGGTTTACTTACTGGGACTGATTGGTTACGTTGGTCGCCGCTTTTTGGTGTTTTTCTGTGACAATCCGAACCCCTATCGCCAGCGCGAGGCGCTCGCTCGCCAGATGCGCGCCAATCGTGATGCTGGCGTTGATTTTCGCGGTTACTCACGCGTTGGCGCAGGGCTCCGCGCCGGTGATCTCGCAGATCAGGATTGAGGGCAACCAGCGCGTCGAGACCGACGCGATCCGGCTGCACATCTCGCAGCCGCTGCATCAGCCGCTGGATCAGACCGCAGTCGATCAGGACGTCAAAGCCATCTACAAGATGGGCTTTTTCCAAAACGTCGAAACCTCGGTTCAGAACGTCAACGGCGCCAACGTGCTGGTGTACAAGGTCATCGAGCGTCCGCAGGTTACCGACGTCCGAATCGAAGGGATGAAGGCGATCCGCTCGACCGACGACAAGATCACGTCGGCGACCAAGCTTCATCCGGGCGCGATTCTCGATCCGGGTCAGGTCAAGGAGACGATCAACGGGATCACGCAGGTTTACCAGGACAAGGGTTATCTTGACGCCAAGGTGAACTTCCGCACCATCCTGCAGCCGGACAACACCGCGGTCGCGGTCTTCGACGTGACCGAAGGACCGAAGGTCGAGATCACGAAGATCGATTTCCACGGCAACAAGGCCTTCACCTCGAGCGAGCTGCGCTCGGTAATGGAAACCAGCACGCACAACTTCCTGCTGAGCTGGGTTACGGGCCAGGGCGCGCTCGACCAGCAGAAGCTGCAGGACGACGTCGATCACCTGACCGCGTTCTATTACCAGAACGGCTATCTGAACGTTCACATCAGCACTCCCAAGGTTGACCGGGTGGGCAACTCGCTGCACATCACGATCGATGTCGACGAAGGGACGGTGTACCGGATCGGCAGGGTCGCGCTGGCGGGCAACATGAAGTTCCCGCATCGCGAGCTGGCGCGGCAGCTCACGATCAAGCGCGGGCAGCATTTCAAGGGCGCAAGCTTGCAGCACGACGTGCTGACGCTGTCGGATTTCTACTCGAATCGAGGCTACGCGTTCGTCAATATCGATCCGCGCACCCAGCTCGATCCGGTCACTCATCGGATCAACATCACGTTCTACATCAATCCGGGCCACGAAGTGCTGGTCAACCGAATCAATATCACCGGCAACACCAAGACTTCCGACAAAGTCATCCGGCGCGAGCTGCAGATCCAGGAGCAGGAGCCGTACTCGGCCGAAGCGATCCGCGAATCGAAGAAGCGGCTGGACCGGCTGGGTTATTTCAGCGAGGTCCGGATCACCACCGAGCCGGCGCAGCAGCCCGACAAGATCAACCTCGACGTGAACGTGGCCGAGGCGAACACCTCGTCGCTGCAGGTCGCCGGCGGATACGACACCTATTCTTCGGTCTTCGGCAACTTCACGCTGGGCAATACCAACCTCTTTGGCGGCGGCGAATCGGTGGTGCTCAACGCCCAGATTGGATTCCTGTTCCAGAATTACTCGCTCAGTTACACCGAGCCGTGGTTCCTCGACATGCCGCTCAGCGTGGGGCTGCAGCTCTTCGACAACAAGGAATATCTGCTGAGCTTCAATCAATCGGCGGCGGGATTTGCGGTCAATACCTTCTATCCGCTGACCGAGCTGGGATTCAAGAAACTTGGTCCCTTCTCGCTCAAGGACGTGAGCGTGGGGCTCGGCTACCAGTTCGAGAGCGTCGGTATCACCGGGCTCAATTCGCTGACGACTTTTAATATCCTGCGCTACAAGGGCTACACGCAGACCTCCGAATTGCTGCCGAGCTTTCGCCGCTTCACGGTCGATAACCCGATCGATCCGCGCACCGGAACGGTCCTTACCTTCAACGGCCAGATCGGCGGCCTCGGAGGCAGCAATGCGTTCGTGAAGGGAGTCCTGCACGGGCGTTACTTCTACCCGTTCATCAAGAGTTCGAGCTGGGGAACCTGGGTGGTATCGCAAGGCCTGACTTATGGCGTGGGCACCAACCTCAACAGCGGCACCGGCGGCGAGCTGCCGCTGTACGAGCGGTTCTTCCCCGGCGGTACCAGCGGATCCGCCAACGTGCGTGGCTACCAGCTCTATTCATTGGGACCGCTGGTCACGATATACAACGCGGCCGGCCAGCCGATCAGCGTCCAGGACGTCGGTGGCAGCGAGGAACTGATCCTGAGCAACGAGATCACCTTCCCGATTCTGTCGGGGCTCGGACTGCGCGGGGTGATCTTCTCCGACGCCGGGCAGGCTTACACGTTGAAGCAGGGAATCGATTTTACGGAATTGCAGGCTTCGGTCGGCGCCGGGGTTCGCTGGCGCTCGCCGTTCGGGCCGCTCAGCGTCGATCTCGCGTTCCCGATCAATCCCCGGCCGGCCGATCAGCGCACGGTGTTCGAAATCGGCGCGGGCGCGCCGCTCTAGCGCCGACGTGCTAAAAACGGCTTTAATGTCGAAACATGCCAGCGGCATTATCGTCGGGCCGGACTCCGGTCGTGCCCGAGCCGAATTTTCGAGGAGGAATGTGCTCACGATGAGGTTACGTTGGATAGCCGGTGCGCTCCTGTTGGCGATGTTTGCCGCTCAACCTGCGCGCGCCGACATAAGAGTCGCGTATGTCGACGTGCAGCGCGCGCTCAATGAATGCGACGCCGGCAAGCGCGCCAAGTCGGATTTCCAGGGCCGGGTCCAGGCGCTCGAGAGCAAACTTCAGCGCGAACAGGGCCAAGTCCAGTCGCTGAAGGACGAGATCGAGAAAAAGGGGATGCTCATGAACCCCGACCAGCGCCAGGGCCTGCAGGATCAGTACGTTGCCAAGGCCAAGGATTTCGATCGCGAGTACAAAGACGCCCGCGACGAGCTGCAGGCCAAGGACAACGAGATCACCAGCAGGATCGTTCACGACCTCGCGCAGATCATCCGCAACCTGGGTGAACGCGACGGATACACGATCGTGCTCGAGAAGGGATCGATCCTGTGGGGCGCGCCTTCGATCGACATCACCGATCAGGTAATCCGCAGCTACAACGCGACCCACGTCAAGATCGGAACTCTTGGTGAAAATGGAAGCAGTGTGGCGCCCGCGTCGGCGTCGCAGAGCGGTGCCCCTCCGTTGGGCGATTTCGGTTCGGCAGCGGCCAGGCGCTCGACTATCTCGAAATAAAGGCCCGGTCCGATCGAATTTTCAGGATAGGCCTGATGGCTTCGGACGAAAAAATGAGCGAGCTTCGGCGGGTCCTCGACTGCCTGCCGCATCGGTACCCGTTTCTGCTGGTCGATCGGATCCTTGAAATCGGCGAGGGGCGAATCCTCACGCTCAAGAACGTCACCTTCAACGAGCCGTTTTTTCAGGGCCATTTCCCGGGCTATCCGGTCATGCCCGGAGTCCTGATCGTCGAGGCGATGGCGCAATCGGGTGCGATGCTGGCGCTCAGCCAATTGGGCGCCGATCCTGGGCGCCTGTTCATGCTGACCGGACTCGACAAGGTGCGGATTCGCCGCCGCGTCGTTCCCGGAGACGCGCTCAAGCTCGAAGTCACGATCATCAAGTACCGCCGCCCGCTATGGCGGATGCACGCAATCGCGCGGGTCGGCGACGAAATGGCTGCCGAAGCGGAGCTGTCCGCGATGGAAGTCCAGGAGCAAGTAAAATAGCCGGTCGAATCCATCCTTCCGCCGTGATCGACGCGAGTGCGGAACTCGATTCGACGGTGGAAGTGGGTCCCGGCGCGGTTATCGGACCCAAGGTCCGCGTCGGCGCCGAGACCGTAATCGACGCGCACGCGCTGATCGAGAGCAATACGATTATCGGCAAGCGCAATCGTTTCTTCCCGTTCGCGGCGATTGGTCTTGCGACTCCCGACCTGAAATTTCGCGGCGAGCCTTCAACCCTCGAGATCGGCGACGACAACATCTTTCGCGAATTCACCTCGATTCATCGCGGCACCGAAGCGGGCGGAATGGTCACGCGGATCGCCAATAACACGCTGGTGATGCCGTACGTTCATGTCGCGCACGACTGCCAGATCGGCGACCATTGCATCCTGGTCAATTCGACCCAACTCGCCGGGCATTGCGTGATCGAGGAGTGGGTAAATATCGAAGGGATGTGCGGGGTGCATCAATTCTGCCACGTCGGCGCGCATTCGATTCTCGCCGCGGGCGCGAAGGCCGCGCAGGATGTTCCGCCTTACACGATGGTTGCAGGAGACCGGGCGCGGCTGGTCGGAATCAACGTGATCGGCTTGCAGCGCCGCGGCTTTCCGGCCGAAACTATCTCCGCTCTGAAAGCGGCCATCCGCACACTTTTCTACTCCAAGCTGCTGCGCGAAGATGCGATCGCTCAAGTCTTGAAACAGCACGACGGCGTTCCCGAGGTCCGCCGCCTGGTCGATTTTATTGCCGCGTCCGAGCGGGGCGTGGTCGGCCGCGAGCGTGAATAGTCTCGGACTCATCGCAGGCAACGGAGTATTTCCGCTCGAAGTCGCAGACGCGGCGCGCCGGCGCGGAATCCGGGTGATCGCGATCGCGCATCTGCGAGAGACCCGCCCGGAACTGGAATCCCGCGTCGATCAGATCACCTGGATCAAGGTCGGCGAGCTCGAAAAGATAATCGAAGTGTTTCGCCGCGGGGACGTAAGCGAAGTCGCGATGGCGGGCGGAATATCGCGCGAGCGCCTTAAGGATTCGTTCGCTCCCGACGCGCGCGCGATCAAGATGCTCTCCGCCCTTGGCCGCATGAGCGACGATGCCGTGCTGCGCGGCGTGGCCGGAGAAATCGAAGCCGAAGGAATCGCGGTGATCGACCCGGTCCCGATGGTCGAGAATTGCCTGGCGCATCCAGGGCTCGCGGCGGGACCGGAACCGTCCGAGGGCCAGCTTCGCGATCTCGACCTCGCCTTCGCGGTCGCGCGTCAGCTCGGCAGTTTCGATATCGGCCAGACTGTTGCCGTGCGCGACGGAATTGTCGGCGCGGTCGAAGCGGTCGAGGGCACCGACGCCGCGCTCCGGCGCGCGGCATCGCTGGTGGGCTCGCGGCTGATAATCGCCAAGGCGGCCAAGCCGGGGCAGGATTTGCGTTTCGACCGCCCCGCGATCGGGCCGGAGACGATCGCGCTGGTCGCGGAGATCGGCGCCGCGATGCTGGGGGTCGAGGCGGGTGTGACTCTGGTGCTCGAACGCGAACGCACGATGCAGCTCGCGGCAGAGTACAAAGTTTCAGTGTATGGCCATGTCTGAGCTGCGCGCCGCGGTGATTGGCGCGGGGCGGCTGGGCACCCTGCACGCGCGCAAGTACGCGGCGCAAGAGGGAGTCCGCGTCGCGGCGATCGTCGATATCGATCGCGCGGCGGCAGAGAAGCTCGCGGCGGAGACCGGCGCCATAGCGCTGACTGATTTTCGCGATCTGGGGGGGCGAGTCGATCTGATCACCGTCGCCACGCCAGGCAGCACGCACTTCGAGATCGCGTCGGCGATGCTGCGCGCAGGAATCGACGTGCTGCTGGAAAAGCCGATGGCGACGACGCTGGATGAAGCGTTCGAGCTGGCGGCGTTAGGCGCGCAATCCGGCCGCGTGCTGCAGATCGGCCATCTCGAACGCTTCAATCCCGCGATCGTGCGCCTGCGCTCGATCATTTCGCATCCGCGCTTCGTCGAATGCCATCGGCTCGCGCCATTCACCGAACGCGGCACCGATGTGGACGTGATTCTCGATCTGATGGTGCATGATCTGGACGTGATCCTGTCGCTGGCGCCGTCGGAAGCGGTCTCGGTGGAAGCGGTGGGGGTCGCGATTCTGACCGATTCTATCGACCTCGCGAACACGCGGATCCGTTTCAAGAGCGGACTTATCGCCAATATCAGCACCAGCAGGGTCGCTCCCAAGCGCGAGCGCAAGATCCGCTTCTTCCAGCCCGACGCGTATATCTCGGTCGATTACGAGGCGCGCCGGGTGCAGGTTTATCGCAAGAGTCCGCCGCCGCCGGGAGCGAAATTTCCGGTCATCTCCGCCGATCAGATCGATCTCGAAAGCGGCGATCCGCTGGCCGACGAAGTCGCCGCTTTCGTCGCCGCCGTCCGCACCCGCGCGATCCCCGCGGTCACCGCCGAGGACGGCCTGCGCGTGATGGAACTGAGCGAGCGAATCAAGCGCGAGATGATCCTCGAGGAAAACAGCCCTCGCCAATAGGCGTCACGAGGGGCCGGGGTTGACCCTTGGCCCACTGCGCGCAAGTGTGGGCCTATCAACTCAATGCGTCTCGGCAGAAATAAGATCATCCTCGGAGCCTGCGCTGCGATCCTGGCGGCAGGATGGATGATTCACGTCGCGCGCGCGAGCTGCCTGCAGGTCGCGGGCAACGGGGCCGTCACAGTCAGCGTCGCCAATCTGCGCAGTGGCAAGGCGCAGAGCTATTGTTACACCAATAAAGCCGGGCAGCGTCTGCGCTTTATTCTGGCGCGCGGAAGCGACGGAAAGGTGCGCTCAGTGTTCGACGCGTGCCGGCAGTGCTTCACGTACCATCGCGGCTTCAAGGTCTCGGACGGCGAACTCATCTGCCGCGTGTGTGGAAATCATTACCCGATGAATCACATGACTGAGGGCAAAGCCTCATGCGTTCCCGCAAGCCTGCCGCATCAGGATGCGGGCGCGAGCGTGACGATCCGGACTTCCGATCTCGAATCGGGCCGTTACCTGTTTTAAGTTTGAGCGCGGACCCGATCGAGCCAGATGTATCGTTCAGCCAAACCCATCGCGCTCACGCGAATTTTCGCGGGCGTCTTCGCCGCGATGCTCCTGGCAATGCTGCTCGTGAGCGCCGGATGCACTCGGGCCGAGGCTCCCGGCTCCTATCGGGCGGTCAATCGGGCGCAGTGCCTGCCGGATAATCTGGCGCTGATCGATCAGGCCGGGAAGAAAGTCCCGCTCGATTCGCTGCGCGGAACTCCGGTGCTGGTCGATTTCATCTACACTACATGCACTTCGACCTGCCCGCTTCTGACGCAAAAAATGGCGGCGGTCGCAAAGCTGCTGGGTCCCGAACTCGGGAGCAAGGTCAGGATTGTTTCGTTCACGATCGATCCGGCGCACGACGGGCCTCCCGAACTCGCCAAGTATGCCGATCGGATGGGCGCGAACGACCCCGGATGGATTTTTCTGACCGGCACGCCCGCGCAAATCGAACAGGTGCTCGCGATCTATGGTCTGAAGATCGGCCAAGGCTCCGACGGCTCGATCATGCATATGACCGCCGCATTTCTGCTCGGCCCAAGCGGCCGCCAGTTGCGCCAATACAACGGCCTGGAAGTAAGCGCGCAAACAATTGTCGGCGACATCGACCGCGCCAGCTAGCGCGAACGCCTGGCGGGTAACGCCTGATCGATGTCGCTCAGCGGAAGAAACATCGGCGTCGGCGACGGCCGCTCCTCAAGGATGCCCTCGATTCCTTCGAGTGCGACGAATCCAAAGCGCGAATAGTAAGGCGCCGCGCCAAGTTTCGCGTCGACGACTACTCCGACGCATCCCAGCTTCTCGCGCATTTCGAGCGCAGCCAGAAACACCGCGCGCATCAGATGTTCGCCAAGACCGCTGCCCTGTGCGCCGATGTCCACCGCAAGCCGAGCGAGCCGAACAATAGGGAGGGGATAGTTCGGGAACTTCTTGCGAATCGCGACGGGGAGTCTCTCGATCTCGATGTGCCCGGCGGCGACGGTTGCGAAGCCGCGGATCACTCCTTCGTCGACGGCCACGTACGTGATGCCGATATGATGACGGAATTGGTTCTGCCCGGCGTAACGGTGAAAGAAAAGATCGAGCTGCTCGTCGCCGGAGTGAAAAGACGCGCGATCGTCGCCCTCACGGAGGAGGCGAACCTCAATCTCCACCACGCATCAGCTCGACCAGCTTCCTGGACGGCTTTCTCCGGTTGGTGAGTAGCTTCGCGATCTTGCGCCCGCTGGCAGCGCTCACAATCAGGCGCGGCGGAATGATAACCCCGGCGGGAAGTTCTGCCAGCGCCTGAATATGATGCAGAACCGCGTTCTCGATCAGGAATTGCTTCTTGACCCCGTGAGATCGTGAATAGCGTTCGAGCAGCAGCCTGGTTCCCGCTGAGATTTCCGCTGAGATTTGCATGTTTACGTATCTCTTCCTACGTAAACGTAGATCAATTTCACGTCGCGGTAAAGCCTGGCACGCTTATTCCCAGGCGGGGAGCGATTGCGCAAGGCCTTGCTCCAGCGGCATGAACTCTGCCGTGTAGCCTGCGGCTCTTAGCGCAGTCAGATCGGCCTGGGTGAAGCTCTGGTACTTTCCCTTCAGACGCTCGTCGAACGGCACGTATTCGATCTCGCCGTGACGGCCGCGAAGATCGATCAGGATTGCGGCCAGCTCGTTGAAGCTCCTGCTCGCGCCCGTGCCGACATTGATAATCTCGCGGCGCGCGGGCGTGGAGGCAAAAAACAGATTCACCTTCACGACATCCTCGACGAACACGAAATCGCGGCGCTGCTCTCCGTCGCCAAAGCCGTCGGTGCCGACAAACAGGCGCGCGATATCGCTCTCGCGCAGCTGGCGGAAGAGCTGATACGCCATCGAGGCCATGTTGCCCTTATGCGCCTCGCGCGGGCCGTACACGTTGAAGTAGCGCAGGCCCACGACCGTGCTCGCGGCGCTACTTGCGGCATGCCGTACGTGATTGTCGAACGCCAGCTTCGAGAGCGCGTAGAGATTGAGCGGCCGTTCGTTCGCGGGCAAAGCTTGCGTCACCCGGTTGGCTCCGTAAACCGACGCGCTCGACGCGTAGACGAACGGCGCACGGCGCGCGAGCGCAAAGCGCAGCAGCTCACGCGAGAACGCGAAGTTGTTCTCCATCATGTAGCGGCCGTCGGTCTCGGTGGTATCGGCGCACGCGCCCTGATGGAAAATCGCCTCGACCGCGGGCGGCATCGCGCCGTGCTCGATCGCGCGGAGCAGCGCCTCGGGTTCCATGAAGTCGGAAAAGCGCAGGTCGCTCAAATTACGGAAGTTCGCGCCCAGCCGATCAACCACCAGGACATCGGTGTCGCCGCGCTCATTGAGCGCGCGCAGCAGATTGCTCCCGATAAATCCCGCCGCTCCGGTAACGATAATCATCGCGGATCCTCGCGCACGGAATCATACGGAGTCCCGCGCGCGGGAGAAACCCCGCTGCGCTTGATCATCTGCGCCTCCCCGTGTAGCACTGGAGCCTCGATGCGGCCCCGGCTACATAACGCTCGCGCGAATCAGCTTCCTCGAATCGTCGCGGCGATCCTCGTGCTCGGCTTGATGCGGGCAAGCGTTCCCATAGCGATGTTCGCGGGCGCAACCGGATCGAAGACGCCGTGCTGCAGCACCGATATCTGCCATCCGATACAATCGCTCGACCGCGCGCAGGATACCGCGGCGACGGCTCGCCCGGCGATGCTCGCGCGCGAGTTCGCGCTGACGCAATTCTCTGACGCGCCGGAGTTTCTGGCCGCCGCGCTTCCCGATTTGGTCTTTACTCCCGACCCTCCGCCGCCCAAAGCGCTCTCCTGACCACGCCTGTCCGTTGCATTATTACGAGCCTGCGCGGCCGAGGCGTTGCGCGAGTGCTCGCGGATACGCACCCCCAATAGTGGGGGGTGCGATGGAGACCGCCGTGAGAAGATTTACGTTGATATTCTCGGTACTCGCAATTGTAGCTTCGGCGCGGGTTGCGCGGGCGCATGGAGTCGTGGGCGACTATATTTTCCTGGAGCCGCTGGTCGCCGAGGATCCAACTCCCGCCAACGAACTGGATATTGTGCAGCCGCAATGGACTCGCACCGCGCAGGGGCGCACGTTCTCGATTGGCAGCGCGATCGAGAAAGTTCTCGGCACCGACAGCGAAGGACTGCCGCGCTTCAGCGTCGGCGGCGACACGTCGTGGATCTACCAGTCGCCGAAAGAGGGCCCGAATGAGGAGGGCTTTGGCAACCTTGGTTTGTTCGCGAAATATGCATTCCTGATCATTCCCGAACATGAATTTCTGATGTCATTCGTCGTGCAGATGCAGATCCCCGCGGGAAATCCAAGCGTCGAGGAACAGCAGCACACCAGCCTGGGTCCGGAGCTGCTGTGGGAAAAGGGTCTCGGCGATCTGCCCAATCTGCCCTATATCAGATTTCTGCGTCCGTTCGGATTTCAGGCGGACGTTGGATATCTGCCCGCGCTCGGCGGACATACCAGTCATCAACTGAACGCCGACCAGGTGATCGAATACTCACTTCCGTACCTGAGCAACAGCGTACAGGATATCGGCCTCAAGGGTCCGCTGCGAAATCTATTCCTGTTCACTGAAATCAATTACTCACAATTAGTCCGGGGACCATCGGGCCAGACATTCCCCAATCTGCTGGCGACGCCGGGAATCGCGTACGTGGGATATCGGTTCGAGCTGAGCGTGGGCACGCAAATCCCCCTCAACAACGCGAGCGTGCCCGGAACTCACGCCGCGGTGCTCGGCCTGCTGGATATCTTTTACGATTCGATAATTCCGCAGGGCAATTTTAAGCTGTTCGGTAACTGAGGCAGATGGCGATGCGTACATATCTATCGAGAACCCGGTTCATGCGAACCTCATTTGTCGGCCTGGTTTCCGCGATCGTCCTGATCGCGCTCGCCACGGCGGCGCGCGCGCACTCGTTCCCCGAGGAAGAGTCGCCCTCAGCAGGGCAGACGCTGTCGGCGCCACCGGCGGAAGTCTCGATCAAATTCGACGCGCCGATCGAGCATCTGTTTGCAAAGCTGGAAGTGGACGGTCCCGACGGAAAAAATTGCGCCGCCGGTGATCCTATGTTCGGCGGTGACACCCGGACTCTCGCGGTCAAAGTTGGAGCGCTCGCACCCGGGGTCTATACGGTGAAGTGGGCCGTGGTCGGAATCGACACTCATCACACCAACGGCTCTTACGTCTTCACGGTGAAAGGAAGCGGCGCTTGATCGCAGGTCCGGCAACTTTTGCGTGGCTGCTGCTCGTCGCGCAACTGCTGATTTTTGGAACCGCGGCGTTCGCGCTGATCGCGCCGAATCTGCCGGCCGACGCGATCAGCGCATTTCATAGCCGCCTCGCGACGATCTGGCGCATGCTCGCTCTTGCCTTGCTGGTGATCTCTCCGCTCGCGTTTATGGATATGGCCTGCGGGATGGCGCAGATGCGCTGGTGGCAGGTGTTGCCGCTGGTGCCGGAAATCGTGCGCGAGACCGACGCTGGACGCGTGTGGATTTGGCGGATTGGCGTGGTCGTGATACTCGCCGCCGCCGCGTGGATTCCGCTGCGCGCGCGCAGGGCCGCAATCGCAATGCTGGTGCTGACCACGCTTTTGCTCATGCTCGCGAGCATCACGAGCCACGCGATCGATTTCGGACGCCTCGCGATCGCGGTTTATTTTGTGCACCAGGCTTGCGCGGGCCTCTGGATCGGAGCGCTTGCGGCGCTGATCCTCGGATGCGTCGATAACCGCACGCGAGCCGATTGGATTCGCGCCGTGACGCCGCGCGTCTCAACGCTCGCCTTCTACGCAGTAGGAATTCTGACGGTAACCGGCCTCTGCAATGCCTACGAGCGAATCGGATTCAATCTGCATCTGATGATCGACGCGATGTACGGGCGCACGCTCTTGTGGAAGCTCATGACGTTCGCCGTGATTATCCTGTTCGCCGCGCATAACAGGCTGCGGATCGTCGCGCGGCTCGAGGAATCAAGCACGCGCGAAATCCTGGTTCGCAACGTCGCCGTCGAATGCGTGCTGCTGGCAATCGTGCTCGCGTGGTCGGCGATTCTGGCCAATACGCCGCCGCCGCATTGAGCGCGCTGACCGGTGGTGCGGCGCGGGAATTTCAATCACAATTTGCGCGATGCCGCTTTCGACCGACCCAGGCGCCGCCGCGCCGCACGCGAACCGCGCCGCCCGGCGGATCATGATCGTCGCCGGCGAGGCGTCGGGCGACCTGCACGGCGCCGACTTGGCGCGCGAGATCCTGGTGCGCGATCCGGGTTGCGATCTATTCGGGATCGCGGGCGAAAAGATGCGCGCGGCCGGCGTGCGCGCGCTGGTCACGATGGAGGAAATTCACGGGCTCGGCCTGTCCGAGCTCGCCTCGACGATCGGACGCACCGCACGGGCGTTCCTGTGTCTGCGCCGCATCATCCGCCGCGACCCGCCCGACCTGATGATCTTGATCGATTACGCCGAGTTCAATCTCATCCTCTCCGGCGTCGCCAAGCGCGCGGGCGTGAAGGCGCTCTATTACATCACGCCGCAAGTGTGGGCGTGGCGGCGCGGACGCGTGAAGAAAATTTCCGATCGCGCCGAACACATGGCGGTGGTGCTGCCGTTCGAAAAAGAGGTCTTCGCGCGCGCCGGTAATCGCGTGAGCTTCGTCGGCCATCCGCTGCTCGATCGGGTCGCTACGGCGGCGCCGCGCGCCGAGACGCTTGCGCGCTATGGTCTCGGCGCCGGCACGCGGATGCTGGCGCTGCTCCCGGGCAGCCGCCGCGCCGAAGTTCGCTTCATGCTGCCCGCGTTCGCCGACGCCGCGAGAATCCTCGCGCGTGATCACGGGCTCACGCCGGTGCTCGCTCTCGCGCCCACGCTCAGCGCCGATACTATCGCGACCGAATCGGGCGCCGACCTGTCGGGAATCCGTATAATTGCGGGCGACACGTATAGTATTATCGCGGCCAGCGATCTTGCGTTGGTGACCTCTGGCACCGCGACGCTGGAGACCGCGCTGCTCGGCTGTCCGATGGTGATAGCTTACAAAGTGTCAGCCCTGACCTATGTTCTGGGCCGGATGCTGATAACCGGGGTCGATTTTATTGGGATGCCGAACATTTTAGCGGGGCGGAAAATCGTTCCGGAACTGATCCAGGGCGAAATGACGGCGAACAATCTGGTACGGGCCGGCGAACCTCTATTGAGCGACACGATCCATCGCGAAACTACCGCCGCGCTGCACTCGCTGCGCGAGCTTCTGGGCGCTCCGGGAGCAGCCGCGCGCGTCGCCGCGATCGCGCTCGAGATTTCCGCATGAAGCTCTTCTCACCGATGCATCGGCGCCTGTTCAACTATCTGCGCCCTTATCTGTTTCCGTACACTGCTCTGCTCGGCGTCTCGATGCTGGTGCTGGCGGGCGCGAACGCCGGTATCCCGTTCGTGATCAAGAACTTCGTCAATGACATGACCCGGGCCCAGGGAGCCAGCGGGCTCCACATGCTCTCCTTCATGCTGGCGGGCCTGTTCCTGTTGCGCGCGGGCGGAAACCTTACCGACGATTACCTGAGCGCGTACATCTCGCAGAAACTTGTGCTCGACATGCGCGCCGACTTGAACGAAAGCCTGCAGCGCCAGTCGCTGAGTTTTTTCAATCGCACTCCGACCGGCATGATGGTCTCGCGGGTGCTGAACGACGTGAACGTCGTGGTGCAGACGCTAAGCAACGGCGTGTTCTCGCTGTTCGGCGACGGACTCTCGCTCGTCGCGCTCGTCGCCGCCGCGTTTTATATGGATTGGCAGCTCGCGCTGGTCGCGTTCGTCGGATTCCCGCTCACGATCGGCCCAATCGTTAGCTTCTCGAAACGGGTGCGCAAGGAAACCAAGAACGCGCAGAAGCAGCTCGGCGGCTTGCAGGCGCTGCTGCAGGAAACTTTCCAGGGCAATCGCGTGGTCAAGGCCTTCGGGATGGAAGACTACGAGCGCCGCCGCTTCAACGCCGAACTGCGCCGCCTGTTCCGAATTTACATGCGCGTGGCGCGGATCAAGGCGATCACCGGACCGATGATCGAATCGCTCGGCGCGGTAGCAGTGGTGGTCGTGGTGTGGTGGGCGTTTCCGTCGGTCGCGGCCGGACGGCGCACGCTCGGATCGTTCGCGGGATTTTTCACCACGATGCTGCTGGTGTATTCGCCATTCAAATCGGTCAGCAAAACCAACAACACGATCCAGCAGGGACTTGCCGCGGCCGAACGCGTGTTCGAAATGATGGACGAGCCGAGCGATGTCCCCGACGATCCCGAGGGGGTCGAGCTCGGCGCGGGATCGCATAGCGTGCGCTTCGAGCATGTGAGCTTCCGCTACGGCGCCGAATGGGTTCTGCACGATATCAATCTCGAAGTCGGCGCGGGCAAAGTGGTCGCGCTGGTCGGGATGAGCGGCGGCGGCAAGTCCACGCTCGCGGACCTGATCCCGCGCTTCTACGACGTGCAGGAAGGCCGCGTCGCGGTGGACGGAATCGACGTGCGGCGCATCCGGATCGATTCGCTGCGCGCGCAGATCGGCCTGGTGACCCAGCATACGTTTTTGTTCAACGACACGATCCGCGCCAATATCGCGTACGGCTCGGAGTCGCGAAAACTCGAACGGGTGACCGCGGCGGCCAAACTCGCCAACGCCCACGACTTCATCATGCGGCTGCCCAATGGTTACGAAACAATCGTCGGCGAGCTCGGGATTCGCTTAAGCGGCGGCGAGCGCCAGCGCATCGCGATCGCGCGTGCGCTCTTAAAGGACGCGCCGATTCTGATCCTCGACGAGGCGACCTCGTCGCTCGATTCCGAGTCCGAGCGTTCGGTGCAGGAGGCGCTCGAGTTGCTGATGCGCAACCGCACCACCCTGGTGATCGCGCATCGCCTTTCCACCGTGCGCCGCGCCGATCGGATCGTGGTGGTGGTTCACGGCCGGATTGTAGAGGAAGGCTCGCACGACGAACTGTTCGAGCGCGACGGCGAATATCGAAAGCTGTACAATCTCCAGTTCGCTTCGGGTGATGAACCGATTCCCGAAGACGGCTTGGTAAACTAGGCGGATGCGGCGCAATCTTGCACGCGGCCGCGGCCAATGATGCTTCGGGTAATATACAACGCGCTCTGGTACCCGGCTCTGCCGTTCGCCCTGGCGACGACCGGCGCGCGCGATCGGCAGGACCGCCGCGAGCGGATGGGCGCGATCACGCTTGCGCCCAACGGCGCCGGTCCGCGCATCTGGATTCACGCCTCGTCGGTGGGCGAAGTCGAAGCGATGCGCCCTGTCGCCTCCGGGCTGCATCGCGAGCTCGCCGGCGCCCGGATTGTCGTCACCACCATGACCACCACCGGCCGCGACGCCGCCCGCCGCCGGATTCCTTCGGCCACGGCGTGCGCTCTCGCTCCGCTCGATTGTCCCGCGACCGTCCGCAGGTTCCTGCGCGGGGTGCGTCCGAACCTGGTCCTGATCGGCGAGACCGAGTTGTGGCCAAACTATTTTATCGAGGCGCGGCGCGCGGGCGCGCGGGTCGCGATCGTCAACGGACGAATTTCGGAGCGCTCGCTGCGCCGCTACCGGCGCGCGAAATCGCTGTTCGGCCACGCGCTCAGATCGGCGCATCTGATTCTTGCGCAGAGTGAAGAGGACGCGCGGCGCTACGCCACGCTCGGCGCGTCGAGCGACAGAATCACGGTGACGGGCAATACCAAGTTCGATGTCTCCTTCGCCGGCGAGGAAGTTGCGCTGCGCGAGGCATTGGTGCGGTTCGCGCACGGGCGGCCGCTGTTGGTGGCGGGCTCGACCGCTCGCGGCGAAGAAGCGATCGTTATTGCCGCGTTCCAGATCCTGCGCAAACGCTTTGGCGCGCTCGCGCTGGTGCTCGCGCCACGCCATCCTGCCCGCACCCCGGAGGT
>JBAPSR010000328.1:0-21845 GCA_049281755.1 Binataceae bacterium (SeqCode) | reverse complement strand
CCGCCGCGCCGATGTCGCCGCGAACGTCACCGCCTTCGCCGCCCACCGCATCGTCAGACGCTGGAGGCGCGGGCGGATCTCGCGGAGCAAGACTCCAGACCATGAACGCCGCGGGTCCGGTCGCCAGCGAATATGCGCTGCTCAAGGATGAAGTCACGCTCGGGCGCGGCGAGGACAACGATATCGTGATCCCGCACGCCAGCATCTCACGCGCTCATGCGCGGCTGCTCAGGCGCAACGGTGGATTCGAGCTGATGGATTTGAACTCGACCAACGGCACCTTCGTTGACGATCGCCAGATTCACGGCTCCGCCTTTCTGAGCAGCGGCAGCCAGGTCCGTCTGGGCGATATAAAATTCGTCCTGCGCTACTGACTACGCGCGCAATCCGTCCTCGCGCATCCGCATGCTCAGTCTGCGATACACCGTTACAATTTTCATCGGCGCGTTTCTGCTGTTTCAGATCGAGCCGATGATCGCCAAGTACATCCTGCCTTGGTTCGGCGGCTCGACGACGGTGTGGACGACCTGCCTGCTGTTTTTTCAGGTCGCGCTGCTGGCGGGTTACACGTACGCGCACTTACTCGGCACGAAGTTGCGTCCGAACCGGCAACTGCTGGTTCATATCGGACTGGTCGGGGTTTGCGTCGCCGCGATGACGATACTGGCGCTGTGGTCGCGGTCGCCGATTTTGCCCGCGGCCGGATGGAAGACGGCGCGGGTCCATTTTCCGATCGTACGCATCCTGATCGTGCTTTCCGCAAGTATCGGATTGCCGTACTTCGTCCTGTCCGCGACCGCTCCGCTGCTGCAGTCGTGGTTCGCGCTCAGTCATCCCGACACATCCCCATATCGACTTTATGCCGTTTCCAATTTCGGTTCGTTGCTCGGCCTGTTGACTTATCCGTTTGCGGTCGAGCCGAATCTTGGTCTGAGAGCGCAGGCTAATCTGTGGTTCGGTTTATATATCGCTTTTGCGATTGGGATCACGTATTGCGCGCTGCCGCTTCGCACGGTCGAGCCGGACAGATTGCAGGACGCAGATGCAGCGGCAGCGGAATCGAGCCGCGGCGTGAAGGCGCTGTGGATTGCGTTACCCGCGTGCGCTTCGCTTTTACTGTACGGCGCGACCGGCCAGATGACCCAGGATGTGGCGCCGATTCCTTTTATCTGGATCCTGCCGCTCGCGCTTTACCTGTTCTCGTTCATCATTTGCTTCGACAGCAATCGATGGTACCGGCGCGAGATTTTTCATCCTCTGCTGGGCGCCGCCATTCTGTCTAACTTGGTCTTCGCGATTTATATCGATCAGATTGCGGCCGTCGTCGCGCGTGTCGGGCTCTCGCTAACGACGGTTACGTTGCTGCTGGAAATCGCGAATGTGATGGTGCTGATGTTCGCCGGGTGCATGGTCTGTCACGGCGAATTGGTTCGTCTCAAGCCGCATAAACGCGATCTGACCGCCTTCTATCTGATGCTGTCGGCGGGCGGCGCGCTGGGCGGCATCTTTTCGGTCGTGCTTGCTCCGCTTTTGTTCCGTGAGTTCGTGGATTTTCGTTTCGCGGTTTGGACCTGCGTGGTGTTGATGACGATTTCGCTGATGCGCGACCGCGGATCGTGGTTCTACCAGCGGACGCCATGGGCCGGTCCCGCGATTCTGGCCGCGGCCGCGCTGATGCCATTGCTGGCAGGGACTGTCGCGGACACGGGTGTCTACGTGGTGATCGCGTTCGGGCTGGTCGCGGGCGTCGCGCTCTCCGGAAGATGGAAAAATCCGCCGCGATGGCTGACGCGGCCTGGGATTGTCGCCCAGGGATCGATGCTGGCGGCGGCCGCGGTGCTGGCAATCGTCTATATCCAAATGACCGCGATCGCGACTCGTCACGCGCTCTGGATCTCGCGCAATTTTTACGGCGTGCTCCGCGTGCTCGAGGAAGATGCGCCGGACAATAGCTGGCTATCACATAAGCTGATGAACGGGAAAATCGAGCACGGCAAGCAGTTCTTTTCCACTCGCTATTCGCAGCTTCGCTACTATCCGACTGGCTACTACGGCATCGACAGTGGAATAGGGCTCGTGATGATGAACAATCCTCGGCGCGCCCAGCCGTGGAATTCCGCGATGCGCGTTGGCGTGGTGGGTCTTGGCGTAGGCGCGATGGCGGCGTGGGGAAGGCCCGGCGATTATTTTCGTTTCTATGAAATAAACCCGGCCGATATCAACGTCGCGACCAGCCCCGACGCATATTTCACCTTTCTTCGCGATTCGAGCGCCAAAGTGGAGATAGTTCCGGGCGACGCGCGGCTTTCGATGGAACGTGAATTGGCAGAGGGCCGCTCGCAGCAGTTCGACGTGCTGGTGATCGACGCATTCAACGGCGACACGATTCCGACGCATCTTCTGACTCTCGAGGCGATGCGGGTGTACTTGCGCGAGTTAAAGCCCGACGGCGTGCTGGCCGTTCATATTTCCAACCAGAATTTCGATCTGCGCCCCGTGCTAGCCGAGAACAGCCGGACCCTGAATCTGCGTTACGGCTTCGTGCATACCGACGAGAAGGACATGGTGAATTGGTCGACTGATTGGGTACTGCTCGCGCGCGATGACAAGGTGCTAGGCCGGCAGGCGATCGCCCCGCATCTCGAATCGCGCGCGGCGTTGCACCGCATCCGGCCGTGGACCGACGACTACAGCAATTTGTTTCAGCTACTGAAGTAAGCGTCAGTACTGGTTAAACAAAGTGCGCTCCCGTTTCCGGAAGCGCACTCTGCCTCTTCGTGTCTCGGCGGCGTGTCTGATTCGTGTCTGGCCTAATGCCCGGCGTTTTTGAGCGCCTCGGGCGTGAAGAAGGAGTTGTTGACGACGCCCATGTCGATATACCAGCACTCGCGATCGGGCGCAGTCGGGCCGGGCATGAAAACGATCGAGCTGTTCGCGTCGGTCAGATCGTAATCGACCAGCGCGAGCTGGAACATCCGCTTGTATGGATAGATGGCAATCTTGGCGTCAGGCACCGGACGATCGCGATAAGTATTGAAGGTCACGAGCGTCTTCCACAGCTTGCCCGCGCGATCGTACTGGTCCGAGGCGGTGATAAACCAACCCTCGGAATCGACATAGAGGATGCGCTTCGTGATCGAGAAGTTGTTGCCCGGCTTGGCGTCGGCTTCGACCACGTAAAGATGACGCATCTCCCAGTTCTCAGGACACACGGTATGGTTGCCGTCGGCGGGACATCCGGTCTCGGGCGAGGTCTTGGCGTTGACCGACGCGAGCATGTTCTTGTCGCCCAGGAATTTGTAGGTGTAGTCCTCGACCTTGGCGGCGAAGCCAAAGTAGGAATCGGGATCGATAGAAGAGGCGAGCGACCCTCCTCCGCCCGCACCCACGCCGCCACCGCCGTAGCCGCCGCCACCGCCGCCGCCGCTCGAAGAGAACCCGGGCAGCATCCCGATCGCGTCGGTAAGCACGTCGACCGATTCGCGCCGCAGCCTGCGATTGCCCGGATTAAAGACCCAGGTGTTGTCTTCGACCTTGGGGTCGATATGCCGGAAACGGACCAGTCCGAACCCGCGCAACTCCGACGGCTCGAGGAAGGGATAGAAGGCAAAGCGATAGCGCACGCCGCTCGAGGCGGCGTCGGGATCGGTAGGGACGGGTGGAACCTCGATTCGGCCAATATTGTTGTAAAACGCGAAGTGTCCGACGGTGAAGTAGCTCAGCGGATCGCCGCCGGCTGCGGCGTAGCTGGCGATCTCGGGAAAGCGCAGATCGGCGTCGTCGCTGTAGAGCGGGCGGTAGCTGAAGTTCCACATCAGCTTGGTCGCCATCTCGGGGTCGTTGGTATCGAGCAGCGGAAATGGCAATCCAGCGACGTAGTTATGCAGAGTGCCGTCGGGCGCCAGCGCGACCTGAGCGTGATATTTCTCGGTCGCCGCAGTGTAGGGCGGCGGCCATTCGAGCTTTTCCGATGGAACAATATCCATCGTCATCCCGCGCTGCACCAGGGTGTAGTTGCCGGGACTTACCAGGTTCTGCACCAGGGAGGCATTATCCTTGGTGATCACGTCGCCCGGCTTGACCTGCGCCAGGGCCGAACTTGAAATCGCTACCGCCAACCCCAAAATCGCGGCCATACCCAACCGTCTGGTTATCCGCTCCGCTCGATTCGACCGCATGAGTGTCTCCTTACGTTGGCCGGGCGCCGCGACGGTCCCGGAGATGAAGTCCCTATCTTACATAAGTTAGGCTGCCGGAAGAATGCCGTCCGGAATACTGCCCCGGAAGGCTCTACAGGCGCCTGACGTCGAAGACCCCGCGGCTCTAGTGCCCCGCGTTCGTGATCGATTCGGGAGACAGGAACGAGTTGTCGACGACCCCCATGTCGATATACCAGCACTCGCGCTCGGGCGCGGTCGGCCCCGGCATGTAGATGACGGAGCTCGCGTTCTGCTCGATATCCTCGTCGGCGAGGCCGAGCTGGAACATCCGCTTGTACGGGTAGATCGCGACTCTGGCGTCAGGGACCGGACGGTCGCGATAGGTGTTGAAGGTCGCCAGCGTCTTCCACAGCTTGCCCTCGCGATCGTATTGGTCCGACGCGGTGATAAACCATCCCTCGGAATCGATGTAGAAAATCCGTTTGGGGATGGCGGCATTCGAGCCGTTCTTTGCGATCGCCTCGATTACATAAAGATGGCGCATCTCCCAGTCCTCAGGGCAGATCGTGTGGCCGCCGTCGGTCGAGCACGAGGGTTCGGGCGAGCTCTTCGCGTGCACGCACGCGAGCATGTCCTTCTCGCCGAGTAGGCGGTAATTGAAATCCTCGATCTTCGCGGAGAATCCGAAATAGGAATCTGGATCGATCGTCGAGACATAGGGCTGGGCCGCGCCGCTGCCGAAGCCCGGGATCGCGCCAATCGCGTCGGACATCAGTGAAGCCTGCTCGCGGCGCAGACGGCGCGAATGCGAGCTATAGACCCAGATGTTGTCCTCGATATTCGGATCGAGATGCCGAAAGCGCAAAAAACCGAGTCCCCGCAGCGTGGCCGGCTCCAAAAACGGATAGAACGCGAACCGATAGCGGACTCCGCTGGCTTGAGCGTCGGGATCGGTCGGCACCGGAGGAACCTCGATCCGGCCGACATTGTTGTAGAAGGCGAAGTGGCCGACGGTGAAGTATCCCGTGGGCGATCCCGGAGCCGAAGTGGGTGTGTAACTCGCGATTTCCGGATAGCGCAGATCGGCGTCATCGGTGTAGAGCGGGCGGAAGCTGAAGTTCCACATCACCTTTTCCGCGACCTGCGGATCGTTCGGATCAAGCAGCGGGAAAGGCAATCCCGCCGTGTAATGCTGGAGAGTGCCGTCGGACCCCAGCGCCACCTGCGCGTGATATTTTTCGGTCGCGGATTTGTACGGCGGCGGCCAATCGGTGCTCGACGTCGTCACGATATTGAGCTGCATCCCGCGCTGCACCAGGACGTAGTTGCCGGGACTGAGCAGGTTCTGCACCTGTTGCGCGTTGGCGGGAGTGATTACGTCGCCCGGCTTGACCTGCGCATAGGCGGGGGCTGCCGCCGCAATCGCCGTTAGCATCGCGGCCACCGCGGCTATGGCATACAACAGGGCCTTCTTTTCTCTTCGCCTGATCTGTTCGGTGATGCGCATGAGCCTATGCTCCTTCGATGATTGGCCGGCAGCGACTCTGGTAAACAGAATTGCCAGATTAGTTAAGCAGGGCAAGGAATATTCGCCGATCGGTCAACCGACAACGGCAATCGGCCGGAAACTGGCGTCGGTCGGCGAAGTGTTTAAGGCGCCGTTACACAAAGCGCCTTATTATGATCGGTCAGATCGGCGTTTGGAAGCGAAAATCCGCCGTGGGAGCCCGTGGTTGATCGTGCGCGCGCGAAGGTCCTAAGATTCTCGACTATCCAAGTCGCCCAGGCTGCAAAAGGACACACCGAGATGAAACCATACTTATCGCGTCTGGCGCTCGGCGCCATGACGAGCGTCGCGGCATTTTTCCTCTTGGCCATGTTCGCGCCTGTCGCCCGCGCGCAAATGAGCGCGATGGGGATGCCGATACCGACGACGATCGTTATCACCAAGCCCGCGCCGGGTGAGATTTTCGGCAATCAGAGGGTCGTCACGCTGGGCGTCGGGACCAAGAAATACAAATTCGTGCTCAACGACGGTTACGTCAACACGATGAGCGATCGGGTGCGCTTTCCCGATATCTGGCAATACGTGGAGACCCATAATCCGAACTTCGTGGTCCAGGGCGTCGGTGCTGACACGTTCGAGAAGATCGAACCCGGACAGCAGATGACGATCAGCGGGATGTTCGCGCCGCTGGATCGCACCTTCGAGGTCGAGAACGCGCAACTGGGCAAGGGCGCGCTAAATCCGCAGAAGCATTATTGAGCGCCTACCGCTCTCCGTGTCTGTCATTCCCGCGCGCGTGGCTGCCGCGCGTGAGGAATCCCGGACGAGGAGCACTGCATGAGGTGTGGGCTCGGTGCATGGACGCCCCGGGATTCCTCTCGCGGGAGCCACGCGCGGGAATGACACGTCAGAATCGCGGATGATGCAAAATCCCCAAAGTGACTCACCATCTGCGCTGGGCGTGCGTTGTACGCTTCGCCGACGTGATGTAGCTTGATTTGCTCGGAGGCGTTTCTTCAAAAATGACGGCTGATCGATGAAAAAACTGACCGGCGCGCAAATCGTTATCGAATCCCTCATCGCCGAAGGCGCGGACGTGATCTTCGGCTACCCCGGCGGCGCGATTCTTCCGACCTATGACGCGCTTCTGGACTCGAAAATCAAGCACGTCCTCGTCCGCCATGAGCAAGGCGCGACCCACATGGCGGAAGGCTTCGCCCGCGTCACCGGCAAGCCGGGCGTGGTCCTGGTCACCTCGGGTCCGGGCGCGACCAACACCATCACCGGAATCGCCGACGCATACATGGATTCGACCCCGATGGTTGTGATCACGGGGCAGGTCTCGACCGCGCTTATCGGCAACGACGCTTTCCAGGAAGCCGATATCGTCGGTATTACGCGGCCGTGCACCAAGCACAATTACCTGATCAAAGACGTCAAGGACGTCGCGCGGATTATCAAGGAAGCGTTCTATATCGCGGGCAGCGGACGCCCCGGGCCGGTGGTGGTCGATCTGCCCAAAGACGTGCAGACGGCGGAGCACACCTTCAAGCTTCCCGACAAGATCGAGTTGCGCGGCTACAAGCCGACGATCCGCGGAAATCCGCGCCAGATCGAGCGCGCGGTCGAGGCGATCGAAAACAGCTCGCGTCCGCTGTTCTATGTCGGCGGCGGGGTGCAATGGTCCGGCGCCGCGGCTGAGCTGCGCGAACTCGCGCGCGGATTGGGGATTCCGGTCACCGAAACGCTGATGGCTCTCGGCTCGATGCCGGCGTCGGATTCGCTGCGCCTCGGGATGCTCGGGATGCATGGCTCGTACGGCACCAACACGGCGGTGACCAACACCGACTGCCTGGTTGCGATCGGCGCGCGCTTCGATGATCGCGTCACCGGACGCATCGCGGATTTCGCGCCCAAGGCCCAGTCGATCATTCATATAGATATCGACCCGTCGTCGATCTCGAAGAACGTCAAGGTCGACATACCGATCGTCGGCGATATCAAGTCGGTGCTGGTCGATATGCTGGCCGCCGTGAAGGGGCGCGAGAGTATCGCGAAGAAACGCACCGAGTGGCAGAAATGGCATCAGCAGATCCTTCAGTGGAAGAAAGACAAGCCGCTCTATGAAGGCGGCAAGGACGGCCGCAAAGACGGCCTCATCTCGCCGTTCCAGGTGATCGACGAGCTCTACGGAATCACCAAGGGCGACGTGATCGTCGCGACCGACGTCGGGCAGCATCAGATGTGGATGGCGCAGATGTTCCCGTTCGAGAATCCGCGCTCGTGGCTGACCTCGGGCGGTCTCGGCACGATGGGCTACGGCCTGCCGGCGGGGATCGGCGCCAAGTTCGCCGCGCCGGACAAGAAAGTCGTCGTGATCTCCGGCGACGGCTCGATCCAGATGAATATCCAGGAGCTTGGCACCGCGGTGCAGTACGGCGTCGATATCAAGGTGATCATCCTGAACAATTATTTCCTCGGGATGGTTCGCCAGTGGCAGGAGAAATTCTACCAGGAGCGCTATTCGTACTCCGCGATGTCGGTGCCGAATTTCGTCAAGCTGGCCGACGCCTACGGCGCGCACGGCTTTCGCGTCGAGCACGCGAAAGATCTCGCCAAGACGATGAAGGACGCATTCGCGACGCCGGGCCCGGTGCTGATCGACGTAGTGATCCCGAAGGACGAAGTCGTGATGCCGATGATCCCGCCAGGCGGCGCAATGTCGGAAATGCTGTTCGCATAGACTCAAGGAGGTTCGTGATGGCGGCGCGCGTACCCTATTTGAATCGCGAGGATCTGGCTCAAGCCGACCACGAGATCTACGACAACCTGGTCCGCGAGCGCGGACAGCCGGTCGGCAATATCTTTCGCACGCTCGCGAACACGCCGAAGCTGCTGCGCAGATTCCTTGCGCTAGGCGGAGAGCTGCGCAACGGCACCGCGATCGACCCGAAGCTGCGCGAGCTTGCGATTCTGACCGTAGGACGGCTCGCCGACGCGCAGTACGAATTCACGCATCACTGGAACCTCGGGCTGAGGGCGGGTCTTACGCACGATCAGCTAAACGCGCTCGCCGATTGGGAGAAATCAAAGGCGTTCACCGACGAAGAGCGCGCGGTGATCCGCTACGCGGTCGAGGCGACCGAAAAGGTCCGCGTGACCGACTCGACCTGGAACGCCTGCACAAAATTCCTCGACACGCGCAAGATGATGGAGCTGGTCCAGAACGTCGCGTTCTACAACATGGTAGTCCGCGTCCTCGAGCCCTGCCGCGTAGAGCTCGAGCCGGGCGCAAAGAAGAATTAGGCCAACTTGCTTTTCGCACGGGTAGGTCTCCGCTGTGCCTGGTCCAAGGCTTGTTTACCGAATTCACGCGATCGAACGAATGGTCGAGCGTGGGACTTCGGACGAAGACGTCCGGCAAGTATTGGCCGAGGGCGAAATAATCGAGAGCTATCCCGATGACTATCGCCACCCGAGCCGTCTGCTCCTGGGTTGGCGCGATGCGCGGTCGATTCATATAGTCACCGCAGCCAACCCGGCGGATGATGAAATGGTAATTGTGACGGTTTACGAGCCCGATTCGGAATCGCTGGGAGCCTGGTTTTGCCAGGAGGAAGTCGCGATGAAATGCGTCGTTTGCAAGCACGGAGAAACTCGACCGGGCAAAACCACCGCGACTTTCGAGCGTGGTGAAGCAACGCTGGTGGTCAAGGCAGTGCCCGCGCAAATCTGCGACAACTGCGGCGAGGCTTACGTTGATGAGGAAATCACACGGCAGTTAATCAGGACCGCGCAAGAAGGGCTCCGCGCTGGCATCCAAGTCGATGTCCGAGAATTTGCGGCAGCCACGCCGTAAACTCACACCTTGCACTCTCGTGCGCAAGCCGCGATCGGCTATGCTCGCGAGGGATGCCGCGCAAGCAGGATCGCGAATGGTTCGAGGAGGGGATCGCGCTGTTCAACTCGGGGCGGTTCTTCGAATGCCACGAGGCGTGGGAAGAAATCTGGAAGCACGCGCAGGGCGAGGATAAACGCTTCTACCAGGGACTCATCCAGGCCGCCGTCGCGATCCTGCACGCGCAGCGCGGGAATCGCGAGGGCGCGTCGAAGCTCTATGCCAAAGCGTCGGAGAAGCTCGACGGCTTTCCGGATTCGCACATGGGTCTTGCGATAGCCGAGTTCAGACGCACGCTCGAAGATTTCTTCGCGATCGCGCTGAGCGCCTCCGATGCGCCGGTCCTCGCGCCGCCGCGCCTCCGGCGCATCCATCGGTAGGGCGGCCCGCTGGGCCGCCATCGATCACGGGCGAGACGCCCGCGCCACTATAGATTGTGCCTTTTACTGAGATATGGAGCTTTGCGCGGAACGCGGTACTCCTCACGCGAGAGCGCTTGCGTAGACGGTTCTTCGGATGCGGAGTGAACCAGTAATCCGTTGCGTAGCCGGAACTGCGACTAACCAGCTACTAGGCAACAAACCAACGGCCAAGCAAAAAATATAGTGCGCGGGCGTCTCGCCCGTGATCGATGGTTGCGCCGCAGGAGCGCCCCACCAATGATTTCTCGCCGCCCGGCGCTCTAGAAGGGGATGTCCTCGTCTTCCATCGGGGCTATGTCGTCGGCCCCGCGCGAGGCTCCTGCGCTTGCGGCTGGGCCGCGCGCCTCTCCAGCGTCGTCGCCGGCGCCTCCGGGACGTCCGCCAAGGAACTGCACCGTCTGGGCGACGATCTCGGTCACGTAACGCTTGCCGCTGCCGTCCTTGGCTTCATAGTTTCGCGTCTGCAGGCGCCCTTCGAGATATACCTCGCGCCCCTTCTTCAGGTACTGGCCGCATAGCTCCGCCGTCTTTCCCCATACGACGATATTGTGCCATTCGGTGCGTTCCTGCTTGGCGCCGCCGCGGTCGGTAAAGCGTTCGGAGGTCGCGATCGAGAAGTTGCCGACCGCCTGCTGCGAGGCGGTGTAGCGAATCTCAGGATCCTTCCCGAGCCTGCCGATCAATATCACCTTGTTCACCGACATCGAATTCCACCTCTGCAAGCGAAACCTAACTCCCGCATGGCGCTGACGCAAGCCAGAGGCGCCTTGGCTGTGAACAAGCCGTCGCGCGTGGCGCCGAAATGGCGCCGCGAGCTACCTTTCGGCCTGATTTTCAACCCTATATACTGACCTCTGGTGCAGTGGGATGGGCGGAATAGGGTGATGGCGGAAAGCACTTCCACAGCCACTCCGGTTAGAATCGCAGCGCTCGGCGGGTTGGGCGAAATCGGCCTCAACCTGATGGTGATCGAGTGTGCGGGCCGCGGAGTGATCATCGATTGCGGCGTGATGTTCCCCGAGGAGCCGCTCCTGGGCTCCGGCGTGTACATCCCTGAGCTCGCGTGGCTCGAATCGAGCCGCATCAAGTTCGACGCAATCGTCCTGACCCACGCACATGAGGATCATATCGGCGCGCTGCCGCATCTTCTGCGCCGCATCAAGGTTCCCGTCTATGGCACCGGAGTAACGCTTGCGTTCGTGCGCCGCAGGATCGCCGAGGCCGGATTCGCGTGCGAGGCCGAGCTGCGGGCGATCTTTCCGCGCCGCGCGTTCGATCTCGGTCCGTTCAATATCGAGCCGATCCGCGTGACTCATTCGACGCCCGACTCGATGGCGCTCGCGATTCGCACGCCTGCGGGAACAATCATCCACACCGGCGATTTCAAGATCGACGAAGCGCCGGTTGACGGACAGCCCTTCGATCGCGAGCGCTTTGCCGAGCTCGGGCACGAGGGCGTCGCGCTTCTGCTCTCTGACTCGACCAACGTCGAGCGCACCGGACGCTCCGGCTCCGAGAGTTCGCTCAAACCGATTCTGCGCGAGATCGTTTCGCGCACGCGCCGGCGCTTTTTTCTGTCGTCTTTTTCGTCGCATCTGCATCGGATTCGCCAGGTCGCCGAAGTCTCGCGCGAGTTCGGCCGCCGCGTGGTTCCGCTCGGACGCCGGATGGCTGAGAGCGTTCGTCTCGGCGCGGAGACCGGCCAACTCGCGTTCGCGCCCGGGATGTTTATCGATCCGGGCGAGGCCGAGTTCCTCGAAGCCGACCGCCTCGCCTATCTGGCCAGCGGCAGCCAGGGCGAAGCGATGTCCGCGCTCGCGCGGATCGCGGCGGGGACGCATCCGAAGGTCGCGCTCGAACCCGGCGATGTGGTGGTGCTTTCGTCGCGTTTCATTCCTGGCAACGAGCGCACGATCGGCACGCTGATAAATCGCCTCTACAAACTGGGCGCCGAAGTGATGTACGAATCGGTCGCGCCGGTGCACGTCTCCGGCCACGCGAGCCGCGACGAGCTGTCCGAGATGATCACGCTCACGCGGCCCAAAAATTTTGTCCCGATTCATGGCGAGTATCGCCATCTGAGCCGCCACGCCGCACTCGCAATCGAAGCCGGAGTACCCGAGCGCAACTGTTTTGTGCTCGAAGACGGCGACACTTTGATTCTCGACGGTGCGGGCGCGCATCGCGGACGCGCGGTCGAAGCGGGACGCGTCGTGATCGAGGGTGGTGAGCCCGGCGATCCCGCTCTCCTGGGCGAGCGCAGAATTCTCGCGCGCGACGGCACCGTCACCGCCGTGCTGGTGGTGTCGGCAAAGACCGGCAAAGTGGTCGCCGGGCCTGACCTGGTCTCGCGCGGATTGGTCAGCGGCGACGGAACCTCTGAGCATATGCGCCGCGCGCGCGAAGAGCTTGCCGCGCGGCTGGCGCTGTATCGCGGACCGATGAGCGCGGGCGAGATAACGCTCAAAGATGAAGTCACGCGCGCCGTGCGCCGCTACTTCAGCGACGAGCTGGATAAACGCCCGCTCGTGACTGCGCTGATCGTGGAGGTTTGAGGCCAATCGCCAGCAAGAGTATCAAGGGTCCGCCCGAAACCGCGCCGGCCGTTTCGCCTCAGCCGGCGGCGATTGCGCAGCCGCCCGCGCCGCCCAACCGAATCGCGCGGGAGCTGTGGGCGCTCGGGCTGTTTGCGATCACGGCGTTCGCGGTCGCGAGCCTGATTTGCTTCGATATCGGGCGCGCTCCCAACCTGGGCGGTCCCGTTGGAGACGCTCTCGCCGCGGCGATGAGCGCGATGGTGGGGTATCAATCTTATGCGATGCTCGCGTTGATCGTCGCGCTTGCGATTCGGATCTGGTCGCGGACCCCGGCCGCGATCCTCGCGCGCGAGATTGCGGGCGGAGCGATTATACTGGTTGCGCTGGCTACCGCGGGCGGCCTGTTCAATCTGAGCGACGCGCATATCGGCGGCGCGGTCGGGGTCGCGATCGCGAGCGTGCTGAACGCCTCGCTGAATCTAGGCGGCGGTTACCTCGCCGTGATGCTCGCGATCATTTGCGGAATCGCCCTGATGCTCAAGCGGGCGCCGACTGAGCTGGCGGTCGCGGCGGCGGGAAAACTGCGCCCCCGTTCCCGGCGCGAGGCTGACGACGATCTTGCGGGTGACTCGCGCGGATCGCGAATCGTCGAGCTGTCCGACGCGATCGGCGAGTTCGATCCCGACGGAAACGGCAGACCCGCTCCGCTCAAGGTGCGTAAGATCGAGTTGCGCGAAATTCCCTCGCGCGACAAACGCAAAGAGGCTGCCAACGCCAAGCCGCGCACCAAGGGCGCGTACAAGATTCCGCCGCCCTCGTTGCTCGACATGCCGCCGGCGGAGCATACGCAGGTTGACGAAAGCGCGCTCGAGCGCAGCGCGCGGGTGCTCGAACAAAAGCTCGCGGATTTTGGCGTCGAAGGACGCGTCGCCGAGGTGCAGCCCGGTCCCGTGGTCACGATGTACAAATTCGAGCCGGGTTCGGGAATCAAGGTGAGCCAGATCGTCAACCTGTCCGACGATCTTTCGATGGCTCTCAGGGCGGCGGCCGTACGAATTCAGGCGCCCGTGCCGGGTGAGGCTGTCGTGGGAATCGAGGTTCCCAACCGCAAGCGCGAGCGGGTTTACCTGCGCGAGATTCTCGAGGCCGAGGAATTCTCCGCCGAAGGCAGTCAGCTGACTATCGCACTCGGCAAGGATATCGCCGGGCGTCCGGTCGCGGCCGATCTCGCGCGGATGCCGCATCTGCTGATCGCGGGCGCAACCGGCACCGGCAAGTCGGTGTCGATTCACACCATGATCGCGTCGATCCTGTTCAACGCGACTGCCGACGACGTGCGGCTTATCCTGGTCGATCCCAAGATGCTCGAGCTGTCGGTGTACGAGAATATTCCGCATCTGCTGGTTCCGGTCGTCGTCGATCCGGAAAAGGCCGCCGCGGTTTTGCTCTGGGCGACGCAGGAAATGGAAAGCCGCTACATGAAGATGCGCGAGCTGGGTGTGCGCGGTATCGACGGTTACAATCACGCGCTAGCCTCGGGCACCTCGGTCACCGACTTGAAGGCGGCGTCGGGGCCGGGCGGCGGCAGCCACGGTATCGATTCCTCGGCCGAGCCGCTCGAACACAAGAAGCTTCCGAAGATCGTGATCGTGATCGACGAGCTGGCCGACCTGCTGCTGAGCGAGGGCAAGACTGTCGAGCGCGATATCACGCGCCTGGCGCAGAAGGCGCGCGCCGCGGGAATCCATCTGATTCTCGCCACGCAGCGCCCGTCGGTCGACGTAATCACCGGAATAATCAAGGCCAACCTGCCGGCGCGCATCTCGTTCCAGGTGACCTCGCGCGTCGATTCGCGCACGATTCTCGATTCGATCGGCGCCGAACGCCTGCTCGGCGCGGGCGATATGCTCTTCATGCCGCCCGGAACCGCGAAGCTGCGCCGCCTGCACGGACCGTTCGTCTCCGAGCATGAAATCCGCAAGCTGACGGATTTTCTGCGCGAGCAGGGGGCCCCCGAGTATCGGATGGAGATCCTCGAGACCAAGGCGCCCACCGACGATGGCACCGGCCTCGGCGACGACGAGCACGACGAGATGTACGACGAGGCAGTCAGGATCGTGCTCGAATCGAACCAGGCATCCATCTCGATGATCCAGCGCCGGCTCAGAATCGGCTACAACCGCGCGGCGCGGATGGTCGAGCAGATGGAGCGCGAAGGAATCGTGATGCCGGCCGACGGCGCGAAGCCTCGCGAGGTCCGCCTGCGCGGCGCAAGCTAGACCGCATGGATCATCAGGCACGTATGGCGACTGCCGCTGCGATCATGACAATCGCAGTTGCGCTGATGGTCCCGGCGCGCGCGGCCGCAGAGACCTCCGTAGGAGCAACCCACGCGAACTCAGCCTCCGCGAGCCTGGATGCGACGCTGGACGCGCTGCAGCATCATTACGAGACCACGCGCTCATTCAGCGCGAAGTTTACCGAGCAGATCGCGGCGGTAGGCGCTCCGGTCCGAAGCCGAGAAGGAACAGTGGCGTTCAGCAAACCCGGTCGGATGCGTTGGGATTTCGAGTCGCCCAACAAGGAGCTGCTGGTCAGCAACGGCCAGACGGTGTTCAGCTACGACCCTGGCCTCAATCAGGTCGTCGAGACTCCGTTGAAAGACGCGCTGCGAGCGCCGGGCGCGACCGAGTTCCTGCTCGGCGCGGGAAATATCCGCAAGGATTTTATCGCGTCGGCGCCGAAGTCTCCGCCTGCCGATGGCCTGACCCACGTGACGCTGACTCCCCGGCAGGGCGGCAACACGATCGAGCTTGGAATCGCGCCCACCAGCGGCGACATCCGGCGGCTTGAGATCACCGACCAGCTCGGCAACAAGACCTCACTCGAGTTCAGCGACTTGCGCGACAATGTGGAAATTACCGATTCCGAGTTTGATTTCACTCCTCCCGCGGGCGCGGATATCGTGTCGCCTACGCTTCCGCACTAACTGCGACACGTAAATTTTTCGCGACCCCCGCACTTATTTGGCACAACGATTGCCTCGCTTACGACCGGCGAGTAGAAATATATGCCCCTCGATGGGCTGATCATGGAGAAAGTGCATCTTCTTACCTTGGGTTGCCCCAAAAATCTCGCCGATAGCGAGTTGATGCTGGGGGCGCTCACGCAGGCCGGGTTCGAGATTACCCTCGACCCCGAAGATGCGCAGATCCTCGTGGTCAATACCTGTGCATTTATCGAGGCGGCCAAAAAGGAATCGCTCGACGCGATTATGGATGCCGCCGAGGTCAAGCATCGCGGCTTCGGCAAACGCCTGGTAGTGGCAGGATGCCTGTCGCAGCGCTATAGCGAAGAGCTGCGCGAGAAGCTGCCTGAGGTTGACGTGTTCGTCGGCACCGGCAACTTCCTTGACCTGCCCGAGCTTCTGCGCCGCACCGAATCGCCCGAGGCGCGCGCGATGCCGTACCCGGGCGCGGCGCATCTGCTGCCGCGCGCGAGCGCGCCGCGGGTCAAGACCGGGAATTTCTTCACCTCTTACTTGAAGATTTCCGAAGGATGCAACCATACCTGCGCGTTCTGCATCATCCCGAAAATCCGCGGACGCCACGAAAGCCGCCCGATCGACGACCTGGTGGCCGAGGCGCGCGCCCTGGCCGACGGCGGCGTGCGCGAGCTCAACCTGATCGCGCAGGATCTGACCGCCTATGGCCGCGATCTCGGAAGTGATTCGGGGCATCCCGCGTCGCTCGCGGCGCTGCTGCGCGAGCTCTCGACGGTCGAGGAGCTGCACTGGATTCGGCTGCTCTACTGTTATCCGAATTTCGTCACCGATGAGCTGCTCGACACGATCGCCGAGCTCCCCAAGGTCGTGAAATATATCGACATCCCGCTGCAGCACGCCGACGACACGATGCTGCGCACGATGCGCCGCGAGCGCTCGGGCGCCGCGCTGCACAAGCTGCTCGGTCGGATTCGTGCCCGGATTCCCGGCGTCGTGCTGCGGACCTCGTTTATCGTCGGCTTTCCGGGTGAGACCGAAGCCGCGTACGGCCGCCTGGTCGACTTCGTGCGCGAGATCGAGTTTGACCGCGTGGGAGTTTTCACTTACTCGCGCGAAGAAAACACCGCCGCGTTCGATCTGCCCGGCCAGGTTCCCGAACGGGTTAAGCGCGACCGGCGGGCCGCCCTGATGGAAGCCCAGGCGGAAATATCACTTAAGAAGAATCGCGGCCTGGTGGGCCGCGAAGTAGAGGTCCTGGTCGAGGGCCCGCTACCCGGACGCGCCACGCGACTGCGCGGGCGAACGTCAGGACAGGCGCCGGATATCGACGGCTCGGTCTTTCTCAAGGGAGAGGCGGAGCCCGGCGAATTCGTCCGCGCGCGGATCGAAAAGGCCCTTAGCTATGACCTCCATGCGCAAATCGCCGAGGAATCGCTCGGCGAAGAGGAGAGGGTGGCAAATCATGCCTAAAAAACCAGCCGCCACGAGTCGGAAGAAGTTCCTGGCCAAGATGCGCGAGCATCTGGCGGACATGAAAGAGAAGTTGCACGGCGAACTCGAGTCCGAACTGCGGGCCGAGCGCGAGGGCAACAAGGACGAAGGGATGGACACCTACGATCTCGCCTCCGAAGAGCGCGATCGCGAGATCAATTTCATCCTGTCGGACCGCGAGCGCGTGAAGGTCAAGCAGATCGACGACGCACTCGAGCGCCTCGACGACAGCACCTACGGCGTGTGCGAATCGTGCGGGCTCGAAGTCGCCGAAGAGCGGCTGAACGCGATGCCGTTTACGCGCCTGTGCCGCGACTGCCAGCAGGACATGGAGCACGAGGCGAAGTCGCAGCGCCGCAACGACGACGAGCGCAACACCAACACCTACCGCAAGCTTGGCTCGACCGACGGCGACGAAGAAAATATGTGATCGCGCCGCGCGCTCTGCGGCACTGACGCGATGCTCGAGCGGGCGAAAAAAGTAATCGACGGCGGAATCGCCGCGCGGTTGCATCTCGGCGCACAGCTTTACGTATCGCGCGAGGGCGCACCCGTCGCGGATCTCGCATTCGGAGAAGCGCGCGACGGCGTCGCGATGCAGCCCGATACGCTGATGCTGTGGATGTCGTCGATCAAGCCGATCACGGCGGTCGCAATCGCACAGCAATGGGAGCGCGGCAAGCTGGATCTCGACGATCCTGTCGCGCGCCACATTCCGGAGTTCGCGGCAAACGGCAAAGAGAAGGTGACGATCCGGCACGTGCTGACGCACACCGGAGGATTTCCCGGCGCCGTGATTAGCTGGAGCGCCGAGCCGTGGGACAAGATTATCGCCGAGCTCTGCGCCTCGCCGCTGGCGCCCGGATGGATTCCGGGAGAGCGGATGGGTTATCACGTCGCGTCCGGATGGTACGCGCTCGCGGAAATCGTCCGGCGGCTCGACGGCCGCGCGTATAGCCAATACGCCCGCGAGGAGATTTTCGAGCCGCTCGGGATGCGCGACACCTGGCTCGGGATGCCTGCGGAGCGCCATGGCGAATACGCCGCCGATCGGCGGATCGCGCCGATGCATTTTTCGACCGGCTTCAACCAACCCGTTCCACACAACTACTCATTCTGGGGCGACAGCGCCGAGGCGCTCGCCGTCTGCCGTCCTGGAGGGAGCGCGCGCGGCCCGATTCGCGAGCTCGGCAAATTCTACGAAGCGATGCTCTCAGGCGGCGGCGGGATTATCCGGCCGCAGAGTGTCGCAGGAATTTCCGCGCGCCACGTGGTTGGAATGCGGGATCATACTTTCGGCTATCCACTCGACCGCGGCCTCGGCGTGGTAATCGATTCAAAGCAGTACTGCAGCGCGTCAACGTGGTTCGGCAACCGATGCTCGCGCCGTACGTGGGGCCACAACGGCTACCTCTGTTCGACCGGTTTCGTGGATCCGGAGCATAGGGTCGTAGTCGCGCTGGTATTCAACGGGATGCTCGAATCTCAAGAGGGGCGCCACGACGCGCGGATGATCTCGACGCTCGACGCCGTCTATTCGGACCTCGGAATCGCTTAGCGTGATCTGAACGCAACAGGTCCGACGAGAAAGTCGTCGCGTCGTCAGCGACTCTTCCGATCGTCATTTCGAGCCACAGGCGAGAAATCCCGCGGCGTCCATGCTATACGCCAGCGCCACATGCAATGCTCCTTCGGTCGGGATTTCTCCCTGCGGTCGAAATGACGAATGGAGTTTTAGTGCACGGCTGTCAGGTCCTGTGCGTGTTTGTCACTCGGTATTGTTTCAGGGGTCATTCCGAGCGCGAGCAGCTAACTCTCGCGGCGGTAGGTATAGCTCCTAACCCAGTAAATCTCGTCGTCGAAGCCCAGGCGGCGGTACCAGTTGATCGGTGTGTCATCGGGATCGGTGTTGATCATCACGCTGCGGCAGCCGAGTTGGTTTGCGTCGGCAATCGCGCCGCAAAGCAGGATTCGCGCGAGGCCCTGTTTGCGCATCGCAACGCGAGTCGCGAGATTGAATATCAACCGGTTGTCGCCTTCGTAGTACCCAAGAATCGCCGCCGGCTCGCCGTTCACTCGTGCGATGAAATGCCGCGCGCCGCCATTGGACTCTGCGGCCCGCACGGCAGTCTCCTCGACGACACGGTGAGGCGCTGGTTCATCTTCTGAATTTGCGAACCCCTTAAGCTTCACATCTACAAACTCGCTGAGAGTCGTCGCAGTGACTTCTGCGATTGAGATACCGGTACGCAGCGAAACGCGCGGGATCGGTCCGGTATGAGCGAGGTAAATCGTCGGATGGTCCCGGATGCATCCCGCATTCACCAGCGCCGGACCGAGCGCGGCGTCGGTCTCGTGATCATCGATCCAGATATTGATTTCGCGGTCGCCGAAGTAATCCGCCGCGTCCGAGAGCATCGCCGCGGCGTCGTCGGGCGTCGCGCCTTCGACGATCAGCCGCGCGGAGTCGGGATCCGTGGTGCTACGGCGATAGAAGCCGAAGCGTCGCCGCTCGATGTAGCATCCGATCGACGGCGCCGACGTCCGATACCACGAAATTATTTCGTCGCGCAGCCGATCATGTTCAGGATGACGCATTGGTGATCGTCAGCGGCTCACGGAATTATGCGGGCTTCCTTCAGGCGGCCGATTTCTTCCCAGTCGATACCAAGTTCGAGCAGGATTTCTTCTGAATGCTGCCCGAGCTCGGGCGCCATCGCGGAAGGCGCCCATGGTGTTCCACCGAAGTCGCACGGCGTCGCAACCATCTCGGCTTCGCCATCGGCGGTCGGCACTTTCACGAATAGTCCGGCGGCGCGCGCTTGCGGATCAACGAGTAGGTCCTCGGTGGTCTGCACGGGCGCCCACCATACGTTCTCGCGATCGAAGATCGGCGCCCAATCGGCGAGAGTCTTCTGCGTGAAGATCGAATCGAGCAGATCGACCAGCACTGCCGCATTCTCCCGCCGCGCCGCCATCGTGTTGAACCTCGCGTCGTGATCGAGATCCGGCCGCGCGATCGCGCGCAGCACGTCGGGCCACATCCGATCGCCCTGCAATCCCAAGAGCCAGAACCATTTGCCGTTCGAGTCGTGATACGACGTGATCAGCGGATTCGGCGTCGTATGCCGCGTGCCCGCGACCGTAGGAACGCCGAGCCGCAGCCGGATATTCACGTCCCATCCGATGAAGTACCCGCCCACGCGCATCAGCGAAGTCTCGACCTTCTGGCCCTGTCCGGTCTTTTCGCGCGCGACCAGCGCCGCGCAAATCGCGCTGGTCGCCGTGATCGCGGTCGTATGGTCGCCCATCGCGCCGCGTTGCGTCGCAGGTTCCTGTCCCGCCGGGGTGAGAGTCGAGACGACGCCCGCGCGCGACCAGAACGCGCCCACATCGTAGGCCGCGCGATTGATCTCCGCTCCGCGCGAGCCGTATCCGGTCACGTGGCAATAGACCAGGCGCGGATTCAGCTCGCGCAGATCTTCATAGCGCATCGCAAACTGCACCAGCGCTTTCGCGCGCAGGTTGGTGACGAAGACGTCGGCGCGTTTGATAAGCTCGCGCGCGATACGCCGGCCGTCGTCGGTTTCGAGATTGAGCGCGATGCTGCGCTTGCCGCGGTTGTCGAGCTCGAAGGGCGGATTGATCGGAACCTCGAGCCCGGCGCCCTTCAAGAACAGTCCGCGAAACGGATCGCCCTCGGGCGGTTCGATCTTGATCACGTCGGCGCCCCAATCGGCCATGATTCCGCCAGCCGCCGGCGCGGCGACCCAGAAACCAAGTTCCACGACACGAATTCCCTCGAGCGGTCCGGGCATCACACACCTCTGGCGCGCCGCGTGATTTCCGCGGGGTGGCGCGCCTCTTCGCCAATTGATAGCAAAAGCATCGCAAGGCTTGTATCGGCCAAAGACCCGCGCTTGCAGGATTGTGCGGCTCGTGCTCGGCACATAGCATCAGCGGAGGATCGCGCGCATACGAGGAACGGTTGCGCGCGCGACGGGGGAGTGGATCAGCCCGGATGGTCACCAGACCGCTCGTATGAGGATATTTACGGACTCGGAAACGCGCGACGGACTCGAGCCGGCGCAGCCCGCGCTGCGCGGCAATATCGAACGCGTGCGCGACAATCTTGCCAGCGCCGGCGCCGTGATCGCGATCGCAAGCGCCAAGGGTGGCGTGGGCAAGAGCGTGGTCGCGGTGAACGTCGCCAGCGCGCTCGCTCTGCGCGGACGCAAAGTTGCGATCGTTGACGCCGACCTCAACGCGCCCAGCGTCATCCGGATGCTCGGGATGAAGCCGCCGCGGGTGATGCCGATGGTCGAAGGAATCGAGCCGGCGGCGGGACCGCACGGGCTGCGTGTCGTCTCCAGCGAAATGATCGCGGGCGGAGAAGCGCCGGCGATTTCGTTTCTCGAAGATGCGGCGCCCGGACCAGCCGAATCGGCGCAGGAGATTGGTTACGCCGACGCTCTGGTCCGGATGCTCTCGCTCACGCGCCTGGGTGCGCTCGACGCGGTGATTATCGACGTCGCGCCGGGAGCGGGTCGTCTGCATCAGGTCGCGCGGATCGCGCCGCTAACCAACGTGATGCTGGTGAGCCATTCGTCGGAACAGGCGGTGGCGGCGACGCGGCACCTGATTCGGCTCTCGGCAAAATTCTCCGCGCCGGTTACGGGACTGCTCGAAAATATGGCCGGGTTCAATTGCGACGGATGCCGCTCGGTGCGTCCGCTGATGCCCGAGGGAAACCTGGCCGGCGTCGCAACCGAGTTCGGGCTGCCGATCCTTGCGCGGCTTGCGTTCGATCCGCGCCTGGCTGAAGC
>JBAPSR010000327.1:0-1659 GCA_049281755.1 Binataceae bacterium (SeqCode) | reverse complement strand
GTTCCGAGGGCACCTGCGCAATCACCACTGCTGCGACGCTTCGAGTCGTGCCGCGCCCCAAAAAAGTCGCAGTGCTGGTGCTCGGCTTTGACGACGTGTTCCACGCCGCTGACCAGATGCCCTGGATGCTGGCGCATCGGCCGGAAGCGCTTGAAGGCTTCGATCACAATCTGCCCGCCTTCGCGCGCCAGAAAAAAATGCCGGGCGTCAAGTTCCTGCCCGGCGGCCGCGCCTTCCTGGTGGTCGAACTCGGCGGAGCAACCGGCGACGAAGCGCGGGGCCGCGCAGAAAGCATGCTCGCCGATGCGCGCCGAGTCGGCGCCGCAACCGGCGCGGCGCTTCTGACTGACGCTGGCGAGCAATCGGCAGTGTGGAAAATCCGCGAGTCCGGTCTCGGCTCGAGCGCGTATATCGCCGGGCGTCCGCGCACCTGGCCCGGCGCGGAAGATGCCGCCGTCGCACCGGCGATGCTCGGCGAGTACCTGCGCCGCTTCGATGCGATGCTGCACAAGCACGCGCTTATTGCGGCGACCTACTACGGCCATTTCGGTGAAGGATGCGTTCATGCGCGAATCAGCTTCGACCTCGCAAGCGCGTCCGGCGTGCGCGTGTTCCGCGCCGCGATGGAAGAGCTGGGCGCGATCGTCGCCGAGCTTGGCGGCTCGCTTTCGGGCGAGCATGGCGACGGGATCGCGCGCTCCGAACTTCTGCCGGCGATGTATCCGCGCGATCTGATTGAGGCCTTCCGCGATTTCAAACACGCGTTCGATCCCGACGCGCGGATGAACCCCGGCGTGATCGTCGATCCGTATCCGCTCGACTCGCACCTCAAGCAGGGCGCCGGATGGAACCCGCGCACCGTCGCGACGCACTTCGACCTCGCGAGCGAAGGCGGACTCGCCGGCGCCGCGCTCAAATGCGTCGGAATCGGAAAATGCCGTAAGACCGACGCCGGCGCGATGTGCCCGTCGTACATGGCGACGCGCGAGGAGAAGCATTCGACGCGCGGCCGCGCGCGAATAATCCTCGAGGCGCTGGCCGGCGACACTCTTCCCGGCGGCTTCACCGACCCCGCGCTGAAGGAGGCTCTCGACCTGTGCCTTGCGTGCAAAGCGTGCAAGGGCGAGTGCCCGTCGTCGGTCGATATGGCGGCGTATCGCGCGGAATTTTTCTCGCACTACTACGCCAAGCATCGCCGCCCGCTCGCCGCGCATTTTTTTGGACGGATGCACGAGTTCGCGCGCGCCGCGGAGATTGCTCCGCGCCTCGTCAACGCTCTTGCGCACGCTCCCATAACCGCTGCGCTCGCCCGCCGCACGCTGGGAGTCCCTCGCGAGCGCGAGCTGCCGCGCTTCGCGACGCGCACTTTCCGATCGTGGTTCGCGACGCGCGAACCCGCAAAAGCAGCCGTCGATGCGCGCGAGGTGATTCTGTTCCCGGATACCTTCAACAATTTCCTGGAGCCGAATGTCGCAATCGCGGCGGTCGAGGTCCTCGAGCGCGCCGGCTTCCGCGTCACGATTCCCGCACGCGACGTATGCTGCGGGCGCCCGCTTTACGACCAGGGGATGCTGGATCGCGCGATGCGTTATCTCTCGCGCACGCTTGAGGTCCTCGCGCCGGCGGCTGCGCGCGGAATTCCAATCGTCGGACTCGAAC
>JBAPSR010000326.1:0-4365 GCA_049281755.1 Binataceae bacterium (SeqCode) | reverse complement strand
TCGGATACGCGGCCGAGCGATTGCCCCACACGCGCAATCCGGTTCCGTAAGCATTGAACACGGTCACGATTCCCTGCGCGTTCAGGTTGTTCGAGTCTGAAAGCGGATCGAGAATCGAAGAGTAGATGCTCACGTCGGGCCCAAGAATTCCTTCGACCTCGGTATTGGAAGGCGACCACCAATAGCCATTCGAGAGATCCTTGGCCGCGATCGCGCCTGCCACCCATTGCGAAAACGGGCCGACCGAAGTTCCGGAATACCGTGTTGGAATCGGTATCCCGGCCGAGGTCAACGTCACTCCCGTCGGCACCAGGCCCGCGTCAGAAAACTGCTGCTGCGGGTAACACAGGATCACGCGGCTCGAGGAAGTGTCGAAGGTGTTGCCCGCCACTGCGCGGTTCGCGAGCGCGGTGGCCACAGGAGTCGAGGGCGCGGAATCGACCAGAGCCATCGCACGGATAGTATTCGCCATCACGGCAAGCGCGCCCGCGACGTCCTGGTTCTCCGCATAGCCGGGAGCGGCGAGCAGCTTCGCGAAGAAGCCCATCGTGCCGTACGTGGTTTGCAACGCTTGAAGCCCGGTGTACACGCCGCTGGTGACTGCGCCGATTACGTCAGCGTCGGTAACCTTGGTCGGATCCGCATAGTTGAACGAGACGCTTACCGCTTCGCCGGCAGTCAGCGCGCCGCCCGCGAGCGCCGTAATGACTCCGTTGACGGGGTCGAGCAAATAGTCAGTTCCGGGAGTATAGGTAGTCGAACCAGCCTGGTTCTTGATGACCACGCTACTGACACCCATATGCGCGAGATTCAGCACCTGAGCGCCGGAGGCCGGGAAGCTCATCGCCTGCGCCGCGATCGCCGTGAAATGAACGGTCGGATCGAACACGTTGACGACGATCGCCTGACCCGCCCCCTGCTCCTGGATTGCCGCGAGTGCATAGGGAATCGTGTAGCCCTGGATGAGCGGGCCGAAGTTCGCGGCGTCGAGCGCCGAGCTGACCAGCGTCGGAGAGTTCGACGCCGGCGCGGCGGAGGGCGCGGTTACCGCCCACGATGGCGCGGTACCGATTAGTCCGATCACGGCGGATTTGACCACGGTGACCGGATTCGGCCCAGTGGTGACTTCGATCACTTCGACCCCGTGCAGGAAGCTTGCTGACATGTCCTCTTACCTCGCGCGGGGACGCTGCCCCGCGATTTCGGCGATTAGTTCTTGTGCGTTCGGCACAGTAGTACTCCGTTAGTTCGTGGGCGCGGTTTCGCCAGCCGTGGCGATCACTCGATCGGCGAAGGTATAACCGACCATTACCGTTTCATTCGCGGAGACCGCGCCGCCTGCGAGAGCGGTGATGACTCCATTTACCGCATCGAGTGAGTAATCGGTTCCGGGGCTCAACACCGCGCCGCCCGCGGTGATCACGACTACCGCTGAAAGATTGCCGTTGGGGAGCTGGATCGTTCCCGCCGAGTTAAAGATAAACGACGCCGGCGCGAGCGTGCTCTCGCTCTGGCCGCCCTCTTCCATCGCGACGCCCCGGATGAAGAGTGGAAAGTTTGGGGTGGACGACGCCTGGACCGCGACCGTCGAGAGCCCGAAAGTGATTAGATAGATCCACACCCCGCCCTGTTTGTCGCGCTCGATGAACTTCTCGGCGCGCGGGTAGATCTGACGGCATCCGGGGACGCGGAACCCGGTCAGCGACGCGCGGATTGCCTCGAGAACTGAGTATGCGCCCGGGCTCGGACCGCTGGGCTCGGCGCCGTAGCTCCAGCCGAGGTCGCGCATCATCACCGTAACCCCGAACTCCATCACGCGCTCCTGGATAATCGCCGCCGTGTCGAGCATCGCGCCGTATTTGGAGCCGAGATACTGCACCAACGCGGCGCCGACGCGATGCGTCAGCCGGTAGGACTCGGGCTGATCGGGATAGTGCGCCACCTCGATTCCCGTGATCTGCGCCGCCAGTTGCGCAACGATTGCCACTTCGATCGTCGCGATATCGATCGCGGTCGGCGGAGCGAAGGTCTCGCCGTTCCACGGCGCATCCAGCATCGCAGCCATCGCCTAGTACCCCTTGAGCCTGCCGCGGCTGAAGACGCGGTGAGGGCCGATAACTTCTTCGGCCGCGCCGGCAATTGGAGGCTCGGCGTTGTCGGCCGCGAGCCCGAGCGTGAGCTCGCCCGCGCTGACTTTGGTCAGCATCGCGATCGCGTCGTCATAGCGCCGCCGCGCGTCCGCGAGATCATGCAGCGGGCGCAGCGCCTGCAGCCGGTACATCGCGATATCCGACGCGAGCCGATTGAGCACCTGCGGCGGATCGGTGAGCGGCAGCGCGAAGCGCGCCTCGAGGTAGCTGTCGATCTCCGCCGACGCATCGTCGAGCGCCTGCGTGAGCGCGTCGGTGTTGACCGTGGTCGCGGCCGGATCTTCGTTCGTGAGCTGAACCAGATCGCGATTCGGATAGCGATTGATAATGTCCTGGGGAGCAGCGTAACTCACGCTCGGATACCTCCGATTGATGCGCTCGCGTTTGAGCGCCCCCGCGGACTCGGCGCTGCGCCAGGATCCGCGGGGGCCGGGGACGATACCCGCGCGGCGGGAGGAGGAGTCACCGCGCGGGTCATGGAACAGCCTTTCGTCATTCGCGCCACGGTTTTACGCCAGGTACTCGCTGACGATCAGATCGGCGCTGTTGCGCCAGATGTTGGTGGTCGCGACGCTCGCGCTGGCGCCGGCGCCCGCCATGAATTCGGAATTGAGCAACTGGCGCGCGACTTCTTCCAGCGAAGGCGGGACCACCAGGAACACTCCGCCGCGGCCCGAGAGCGCTCCGAACGGCGCGCCGCCGTCGGTGGTAAACGAGCGCATCGCGGCGCGTACGGCGCCGTAGTTGGTGGGATTACTCAGATCGGTGTTGCTGGCGTACGCGAGCTGCCACAGACCCACGCCGGTGTTCGCGCGCCCATCAACTCCGTAGCGGAACTCGCGCCGGTTGAAGACCGCTTCGTCGGTCACGGCGTTCATCCGTGTGACTGCGTATTCGCGGCGCATCTGGAAGATGAACGGCCGGATCGCGCGCGACGCATCGACCAGGAACCAGTACGCTCCGCTGCCCGAAGTGTTGATATTCGCCGCGGTCGTGCCACCCGACTGATTGAGCAGTCCGACCGGATGCGTCGCGGAGAAGAACGGTTGGCCGTCATAGCCAGCCACGCTACTGGGAGTAGCCACTGCGTCTTTGAGCATCGAGAACAGCAGCATGTCGGGATGCATCTTGGTGTCCCATCCGAGCTGCTCGATGATCGGCTCGTAAACGCCGTAGGTGTCGTCTTCGATATCGTTGCGATCGATCGCAACCGTGTCTTCGAAGTTGCGGTTCACGATCGTGTAGGTATGCGCCTCGAGCGCCTGGATCACGCGGTCGCCGAGCCATTCGCGAAACCGGGTCGTGCGGCCAAGCCACGGATAGGTGGTCTGGCGCGATCCCGAACGCACCACGCTCGCGATTTGTTCGTAATAGGAAGGCGGCTTCTCGAATCCGCGCTGGAAGACCACGTCGAAGCCGGTAAACAATGCACTCAGATTGGCGGCGCTGATTTCCATGATTGCAATTCCTCTTGGCTGTCGCTTTGGTTACGCGGCGGCGGACGCCTGATGCCAGAAATCGACCCATACCCGCCCGCTCGGATCGAGCGCGATCACCTGGCCGGCGGCGGCGTATTGCTGCACGCTCGCGCCGCTTGCGCGGTCAGCGGCGGTGAGGGTGTGGTCGTCGAGCGCGAAGCAGACCATCCCGAGGTCCGCGATCGTGATCGAGTTGTCCTGGTCGTAGAGGAACACGCCCTTGCGCGCCGAGATCGAAATCGCGCCGGCAGTTCCCGGATTGTTGAGCGCGTTCGCGCCGGGAATCCCGTTTACGACGCTCTCCGCGCGTCCGATGATCCTGAGCGCGTTGGCGGTGGTGGTGGTCGCCGAGGCCGGCACCGCGTAGCCATTCGCGTCGAGCGCGAGTATCCCGCCCAGGTAGACGTTGGTGTTCGCTTCGACTCCGAACACGCGCATCCGGCCGTCGTCGGAAAGCTCGGGCGTGTTGCGTGAATTAGTCAATCCAGCCATGTCTGCACCATGCTCCTTGGGGTTAGCGGTCGCCGCCGGCCGAAAGCAGGCTTAAGAAATCCGCGCGGCCGTTTTTGCGCCGGACGAAATCGGCGGCGCTGACGCCCAGTTGCGAGCAGATCGCAAGCTCGGTCGCGCCGAGCGGGGTGCGCCCTCCCGATGCTCCAGGCGCCATCGGCGGCTCGCCGTCGAAGCCCGCTGCGGCGCCCAGGATCGCGGGCTGTCGTGCGACGAAGGAGCTGAAC
>JBAPSR010000325.1:0-5137 GCA_049281755.1 Binataceae bacterium (SeqCode) | reverse complement strand
GTAGCGTCCGCACTCTTGCCCGTTTTCACCATCGCGGCGAATGCGGTCTTGGCCGCGTTCAGACTGATCTTCTGCTCTTCGACCATCCGCAACAGTGCACCGACCTCGGTCGCCGCCGGTACCGCTTCCGCTAGCGGTTTGCCGGTTGCGTTGACGACGCTCAGAACCTCAGTCATCACCGTGTTTGCAGCGCGGCGGCGATCCTTCAGTCCCGGAGTTGTGGCCTCGAAATAATCCGCGGTCTCGCGCTCGATAGTCAGCACTCCCGCTTCGTACGCGCTAAGCCCGAAGTCGCGGACGTAGCGCGCGCGGCGGTCCGCAGGCAACTCCGGCATCGCGCGGCGGATCTCCTCGACCATCGCGGGCGCGACGATTAGCGGCGGAAGGTCAGGCTCGGGGAAGTAGCGATAGTCGTTAGCGAACTCCTTCGAGCGCATCGGGCGCGTTTCTTCGCGCACGGGATCCCACAGGTGCGTCTCCTGCGCGACTCTGCCGCCGGACTCGATCAACTCGATCTGGCGGTTTACCTCGTAGTCGATCGCCTTTTCGACGAAGCGGAACGAGTTCAAGTTTTTGATCTCGGTCTTTACGCCAAGCTCCGCGGCGCCGCGCTTGCGCACCGAGACGTTGACGTCGCAGCGGAAGCTGCCTTCCTCCATCCGTCCGTCGGAGGCCTCGATATAGCGCAGGATACTGCGCAGCTCATGCAGATAGGCGCTCGCGTCGTCGGCGGAGCGGAGGTCGGGCTCGCTTACGATTTCGATGAGCGGGACGCATGAGCGGTTGAAATCGACCAGACTCGCATTGGCTTCGTGAACATTTTTGCCCGCGTCTTCTTCGATATGAATCCGCACCAGCCGAATTTTTTTTACCGCGCCATCGCCGGCCGGAATTTCGATATATCCGCCTTTGCATACCGGCGTTTCGTACTGCGAGATCTGATAATTTTTCGGCAGATCGGGATAGAAATAACTCTTGCGATCGAAAATCGAGCGCGGAGATATTTCGCAGTGCGCGGCAAGTCCCGTGCGCACCGCCAGTTCGACCACCCGGCGGTTGAGCACTGGCAGCACGCCTGGCATCCCCATGCACACCGGGCAGACGTTTTCGTTCGGCGCGCGCCCGAACTCCGTCGAGCATCCGCAGAACAGCTTCGACTTCGTCATCAGATGGGTGTGAACTTCGAGCCCGATCACCGCTTCATATGCTTCATGATTCATCGTCGTCTTCCATTCACAGCGCCGGCCGTCGGAGGGTCACGGCGCCCGAGCGCTCGAAGGCGTCGCCCGCGCGCAGGATGGCTTCTTCCGCAAACGGCGCGCCGATTATCTGCATTCCGATCGGCAGATTGTTCGCGTCGTAGCCGCACGGAAGCGCGAGCCCGGGCAGCCCGGCCAGGTTTACCGAAATAGTGAAGATGTCGGACAGGTACATCGTCAGCGGGTCGTTCATCTTCTCGCCGAGCTTGAACGCGGTGCCCGGCGCGACCGGCGTCACGATCACGTCGCAGGACTCGAAAGCGCGTTCGAAGTCGCGGCGGATTAGCGTGCGCACCTTCATCGCCTTCAGGTAGTACGCGTCGTAGTAACCGGTCGAAAGCGCGAAGGTTCCCAGCATGATGCGGCGCTTCACTTCGGCGCCGAAACCCTGCGCGCGCGTGGTCTCGTACAGAGCGATAGTGTCCTCCGCGGCGGCGCGCACGCCGTAACGGATTCCGTCATAGCGTGCCAGGTTCGCACTCGCCTCCGCGGTCGCGACCAAATAGTAGCACGCGATCGCATACGAGGTGTGCGGCAACGAGATATCGATCAGCTTCGCGCCCATCGTTTCGTAATGTTTCAGAGCGGCGCGCACCGAACTCTCGACCGCGGGATCCATCCCGGCCACGAAATATTCCTTGGGCACTCCTATTCTTAGCCCTTTCACTTCGCCGGTGAGTGCGCGCTCGTAGTCGGGGACCGCGCGGGTCGAGCAGGTCGAGTCGCGCGGATCGTGGCCCGCGAGCGAGCGCAACATGATCGCCGCGTCGCGCACGCTCTTGGCAAACGGTCCAACCTGGTCCAGCGACGACGCAAACGCGACCACGCCATAGCGGCTGACGCGCGAATAGGTCGGCTTGATTCCGACGACTCCGCAAAACGAGGCCGGCTCGCGAATCGATCCTCCGGTGTCGGTGCCGAGCGCGCCCAGGCATTCGTCTGCCGCGACCGCCGCCGCTGAGCCGCCGGAAGAACCGCCGGACACGCGCGCGAGATCATGCGGATTCATGGTGGGTCCGAACGCGGAGTTTTCCGTGGACGAACCCATCGCGAATTCGTCCATGTTGGTCTTGCCGACGAACACCGCGCCTTCGGCGCGCAGCTTCGCGATAACGGTCGCGTCGAAAGGCGGAACAAAGTTGCTCAGGATCTTCGAGGCGCAAGTCGTCGCGACGCCCTTGGTCGCGTAAATATCCTTGATCCCGAGTGGAATTCCGCATAGCGCCGGAGCGTCGCCGGTCCCGAGACGCCGGTCAGCTTCGGCAGCCTGGGCCAGCGCCGGTTTTTCGATCACCGTGATAAACGCGTGCAGCCGCGGTTCTACCGCCGCGATCCGATCGAGGCATGTCCGGGTCAGCTCGGTGGACGAGATTTCGCGTTTACGCAGCCGGGCGGCGGCGTCGGTGATAGTCAGTCGATTCAGTTCAGAAGATGCCATCGTGTCAGTGCAAGTTCGGTTCGCTCGCGGCCTGGAGCCGCGATACTCAGTTCGGTAGTTTTATAAATCGCGGTCGGCAATCTATTCGATAATTTTGGGAACCTTGAAGTACCCCCGTTCGCGCGCCGGCGCATTGGCGAGCATCGCTTCCGCGTCGGGCGAATTGGTGACTTCATCCGCGCGCATCGGGGTGCCCGCTTCGCCGACCTGCATGGTCGGAAGGACGGAGCTGACGTCCAGTTCGCCGAGCTTGTCCACGTACGCGAGAATCTGGTCCATGTCGGCCCGCAGATGCTCTTCTTCGCCAGGGTTAAGCTCAATACGCGCAAGCCGCGCCACGTGCCGCACCTGCTCCAAGGTAATTTTGCTCTCCGCCATCGTCCCGGAATCGTAACATCCCCGTGCCCGCGTGTCAGTCGCGTGTGGCGGGCGGCGTGAAGAATCGGGCGGCTACCGTCACGTCGGGTCCTTCGTCACAATCAGATCGAAAGTCGCTCGCCGGGCCAAGAGCCTCGCGTATACTGATAACGTGGGAAGGCACGTAAACTCTGCAGGTCACATCTGGGCGCGGCTGGACGCGCTCCTAAGCCGGTTCGCGACTCGGGGCAGTGTGCTGCCCGGAGCGGCGAGGTTTCGGTTTGGACGCGAGGGCGAGAAGATGGCCGAGCGCCATCTGCGCCGGCTGGGTTACCGAATCGTCGAGCGGAACTATCGCGCGGCGGGCGCCGAGATCGATATTATCGCGATGGACGGAGAGACGATTGTCTTCGTCGAGGTGAAGCGGCGAACCAGCACTGCCGCCGGTACTCCTGAAGAGGCGGTGGATGCCGCCAAGCAGGAGCAGATCCGCCGCGCGGCCGAGGCGTTTGTCGAGCACTACCGGGCTGCGGAGCGCGACGCGCGCTTCGACGTAGTGGCGATCGTGGACGACGGCCGCAAGCGCCGCATCCAACATCTGAAGGACGCTTTCTGAATGCTTGATATCAAACTGATTCGCGAACAACCGGATTTTGTCAAAGCGGAACTGTCCAAGGTTGGGGTCGAGGGAGACGGGCTCGAGAGCGTTCTGAAAACCGACGCGCGCCGCCGCAAGCTCCAGTTCGAGCTCGACGAGCTGCGCGCGCGCCGCGCCCGCGAATCAAAGGAACTGGGACTCGCGTCACCCGAAGTGCGCGAGCAAAAGCGCGCCGAGATGCGCGCGCTGGGCGACCGGATCACCACCGGCGAGCGCGACCTCTCCGAGCTCGAAAGCGAATGCGAGAATCTTCTGCTCACGCTGCCGAATCTGCCGCGCCCGCACGTGCCGGTCGGCAAAAGCGACGCCGATAACAAAATCGTCCGGACGGTCGGCGCGCCGCAGGAGTTCTCTTCGTTCAAGCCGCTGCCGCACTGGGAACTCGGCGAGAAGCTCGGGATTATCGATTTCGATCGCGGCGTGAAAATCTCCGGCACGCGGTTTCATTTCCTGCTGGGTGCGGGCGCGCGGCTCGAGCGGGCGCTGATCGCGTGGATGCTCGACATCAAGACGCAGGAGCAGGGCTACCTCGAGGTTGCGCCGCCGTTGATGGTCAACACCGCGACGGTGACCGGCAGCGCGCATCTGCCTAAATTTGCCGACACGATGTATCGCGACTTCGAGGAAGATTTTTACTTTATCCCTACCGCCGAAGTGCCGCTCACCAACATGTACGCGCGCGAGATTCTTGACGCCGCCCGATTGCCGATCTATCTGGCCACATACACTCCCTGCTTCCGGCGCGAGAAGATGTCGGCCGGGCGCGACGTTCGCGGAATCAAGCGCGGCCATCAGTTCGACAAAGTCGAGATGGTCAAGCTGGTGCATCCGGAGAAGTCCGATGAGGAGCTCGAGAAGCTGGTCGAGGATGCGTGCGAGATCTGCCGCCGGCTCGAGATTCCGTATCGCGTGATCCAGATGTGCACCGGCGACCTGGGCTTCGCCGCGGCCTCGAAGTACGACGTCGAGATGTGGGCTCCAGGATGCGGCGAGTGGCTGGAGGTCAGCTCGTGCTCGAACTGCTGGGACTTCCAGGCGCGGCGCGCACAGATCAGGTTTCGCGCGGAGAAGGGGAGCAAACCCGAGTTCGTGCACACGCTCAACGGCTCGGGCCTCGGGATGCCGCGCACGCTGATCTCGCTGCTCGAGACCTATCAGAACGAAGACGGCAGCATCACAATCCCACCGGTCCTGCGTCCCTACATGGCAGGCCTCGACCGTATCACCAAAGCCGCCTGATTCCTCCCCCGTTATTTGCGGGGGAGGATTAAAGGAGGGGGTGCAGCGCCGATATTCGCGCATCCGCGGCCTCCCGCGGACGTGTTGAAGCCTCGCAAATGGGTGCCCTACCGCCTTAGGGATTCCTCGCCGGAGCCTGCCCTGAGCAAGGCCGAAGGGGCTCGGAATGACGATTCGGCGTTTGCC
>JBAPSR010000324.1:0-16801 GCA_049281755.1 Binataceae bacterium (SeqCode) | reverse complement strand
GAGCAGGTAGAAAATTGCAGCCGTTAGTTTTCCGAATCTGTCAGGGTACATTGTTCCACTATCCACCTGGTGAATTCGCGGCGTGTCGGCTCGGTACTCTGGGAGCATAACCCACCTAGACATCCATTAACTTCCGAGACTGATTGATACCTCTGCTACTTTTGACAACTTCCTGCTACACCCCTCTTGACCATCCTCCTCGATTCTGCGAGTTTCAAGAAGGATTAAGGCGGGCGTAAGGGAGCAGATGGTTCGAATTGGCGAGGCGGAAAAAAGGGCCCCAAAACCTCGACGGAGGGCGGCCGGTCGAACCAGCCGCGGTCGGAGAGAACATGGCTACTGAATCAAAATACAGTTTGCCCCGGGTGATGACGGTGAAGGAACTGTCAGAGTACCTTCGCGTGCATCCCTCTACCATCTATAAGCTCCTGCGCCGCGGCGAACTGCCGGGCTTCAGGATCGGCACCGACTGGCGTTTCAACGCCGAGGTGATCGATCGCTGGTGCATGGAGCGCAACATGAAGGGCGGCGACCTGGGTACCTCGAGTCGGAACTGACCTTCGTTTTCCGACAGTATCGGTAATTTTTAGCCGCCTTGGGGCGTGGCGTTCAGGCTCGTCCCGCGTCATCCTCCGCCTGGTGCTCGGAAATGCGGCGCTTGACGCGAGGACCGGTTGTGCCTCAACATACCGCTCGTTCAATGATCACTTCGGCCAGACGTTCAGCAAATAGCGCTGCTCCATCCCCGCATAAACGCGGCACCCTTGACCAGGTGCTGGTCGAGGCGGCGATGGACCTGTTCGCGTCGTATGGATACCGCGGGACCTCGCTGGCGCGAATCGCGCGCGCCGCCGGAGTAACCAAGGGCGCGCTTTACTGGCACTTCACCGACAAGGAGGAATTCTTCCTGGCGGTGGTGGAGAAGGTGCTGGGCGAATGGAACAAGGCGTTCACGCGCAAGCCGGCTACAACCGCGGCCGAGTTTCGCGCCGAGTTTCTCTCGATCTTCGAGACCAGCGCCGCGCTCAATCAAAAGAACCCCTGGGTCTCGCGCCTGCTGCTGATCATCACTCTCGAGTCGCACAAGATCGGACCGCGGGTGCTGCGCGCGATGCGCAAGGCGAACAACGACCAGCTTGCGCATCTGTGCCGCGTCGCCGAGCGCGGGAAACGGCTGGGAGTATTCAAGCCCTCGCTCGACGTCCAATGGGCCGGCACCCAGATGTGGACCGCTTCGATCGGGCTGGCGCTCTTGTGGTACCTGCACGGAACCCGCTTTGAATTTCAGAACTCGTTCAAGCGCCAGGCGCGCGAGTTTCTTAACGATTGGAGTGCTTCGGGCAGGTAAGCCCGGCGTGCTCACGTTCACTGAGGAGAGATGACGATGGAGTTCGCCCTCCAGTACGAGATCCAGAAAAGCCGCCCGCACTACGAAGGCTTCATGTACGACATCTACCATCAGGCGACCGAGCAGGTGGTCCGTGCCGACGCGCTCGGTTATCACTCGGTCTGGACCGTCGAGCATCATTTTCTCTCCGAATGGTCCTACTCGTCCGCGCCCGAGGTCTGGTACGGCGCGCTAAGCCAGTTGACCAGCCACATCCGGCTCGGCCACGGCGTGTGCCTGCTGCCGATCGCGTTCAATCATCCGGTGCGCGTCGCGGAGCGAATCGCGGTGCTGGATATCATGTCGAATGGCCGGGTCGAGTGCGGCACCGGCCGCTCGATCACCGAGCTCGAGCTCGGCGGCTTCAACATCAATCCGGAAGATTCGCGTCCGATGTGGGAAGAGGCGATCTCGCAGATTCCCAAGATGTGGACCCAGGATGTCTATGAGGGCTTCGAGGGCAAGTACTTCAAGATGCCGCCGCGCGAGGTGCTGCCCAAGCCGGTGCAGAAGCCGCATCCTCCGCTATGGCTCGCGTCGACCCAGCCTTCGACCTGGGAAGTGGCGGGCAGCAAGGGAATCGGCGCGCTTGGATTTGGAATTTCCGAGCCGGGCGTGATCGACGGACTGATCAAACTCTACAAGAAGGGGATCGCGAACTGCGAGCCTGTGGGCTCGTTCGTCAACGATCGCACCGCCGCGGCCACCGTATGCGTGTGCGCGCCCACGCGCGAAGAAGCCAAGATTATCGCCAAGGACGCCATCGACTTCACCACCCGCAAGGGGGCCGAGCTGTTCACGCCCTTCGCCAAGCAGGAGGTGAAGGGCTACGAGTACTACAAGAAGATGGCGGAGCTGGCGGTCGCGTCGGCAGACTACCGCCTGTCGCTTGCGGATCTGGACAAGCGGATCGAGAAAAGCGCGGTGATGGTCGGCGACCCGGAAGATTGCCTGCGCGTCGCGAAAGTTTACGAAGCGGCGGGAATCGATCTGCTGCTGATGCTGGTGCAGGTCGGCTCGATCCCGCATGAGAAGGTGATGCAGACGATCGACCTGATTGGCAAGCACGTGATGCCGAAGCTCTCGTCCAGCGCGAAGACCTTTCAAGTGCAATCAGCCGCCGCGCGGTAGGCGGGCCCGAGCGCTTGCCGGGAATCGGCTCATAGCGCGACAAACCCGGCGCGGCGGGACGCCCTGCGATCGAAGGTTACAGTGTGTTCGCAGCCGAGGCGTCGGTTAACGGACGCGATAAACGCGTCGGCGAAGTCGGCGCCAGCCTGATATTCGCGCAGGGACGACCAGGCTTCTTGAGCATCCTCGATCCGGAACTGGGTGGTGCGCAGAATCTTCTCGAGCGCGAAGATTACCCTTTCCCGCGAATAACCGTAGCCACTCTCCAGCACCCAGACCAGCTCGCACATAACAATGCGGTTGATCAAAGCCGGTGCGTCCGCCGAACACTCGTGTGCGATGTATCGCGTGGCCTTGCGGGCTTGCTCGGGATCGTCCTGAACGAGATAACGCAGGAGCACATTCGTGTCGATTCCTGTCATCGTCGTCCCGCGCGTTTACGGATCGCTGCGTCCATCGCTTCGAGCGATACCCGTCGGGGAGCCGGCGCCAGAAGACCCTTCAGCTCGCTGACATCGATGGTTGCCGGCACCAGCACTACCTTGCCGTCGTCTTCAACGATGAACTGGATGCGATCGCCCGGCTTGAGCTTCAGATGTCGCCTGATCTCACCGGGTATCGTTGTCTGTCCCTTGCTGGTAATCGTCGAAACCGTCATGGATGTTCCTTACTCGTTTTGCAGATCCTTACTTTATTGCATTACCATCGCTGTGCAAAACAGAACAATAGTGAGCGGGCGGCTCGCAGGCGCCGCTGCGAAAGCGAGAACAGAATCGATTGCGTGGGGCGCTGCTTTCTTTAGCGACTTCCATGGAGCGGTTCATCCGACAGGAAGGAGTGCGCGGAACGATGCTCTCGTAGCGCTCGCAAACGATTCAGTTGAACGTCGTAATCCGCGATCGCGCGCTTTCCCAAGCTCGAGAAGAAGCCGCCGCGGATCGAAGCCCGCGGATCTGCGAACCCGGCTACCGAGCTGGCTCTCAAGCCATGATATTCGGCCGGGTATGCCCAGTCGCTGATTCCGACGTAGACGCCGAACTCATATGCGCGCGCGACCGCCATGCTCTTCCATAGCGATCTTGCCACTCGCGGGGAGGGCCGACGGCTTATCGAAAGAGTCGGAACAAGAATCATATCCGGTCTCGGGGCCAGGTGGCCGAGCAAAACCGCGGAATACCAGAAGTCCGCGCAGATCATCACGAGCACGCGAAGTCCGGCGGCATCGAACGCGCCAATCGATTTTCCAGGGAGAACGCCCATCTGCGACTCGATTCCGTACGGGCGTTGCTTTTCGTAACGAGAGATGATGACGCCGTCCGGATTTGCCACGGCGCCTCGATTTCGGAGATGACTGCCGGCGCGATCGTGATAGGAGCCGGCGACAACATAGCATCCGATTCGGCGCGCCAGATTTGCACTCAGTTTAAGATATTCGCCTTGCCCGCATTCGCCTCCGACCAGTTCCGGAAGCAGCAGGATGTCATCGCATGAAACGCTGAATCGACATTTGTCGATCGTGCGGAGCAGCCAGTCGGCGGTCGCGGCGAAAGTCGTGGTAATGCAGCGCGGTTGAGTCAGATAAATCTTCATCGGGACGCCCGCCGCCTGGGGGCGATTCCGCGCAGAACAACAGTGACCAAAGCAACTATTCGCTTGCGCTGCTGTAGGAGATTTGGAGGACCGTCCGCATAACGATCAAAGACCGCCATTCCAAAAACCGCATTGAACAGAACCGAAGCGGCCGCTTCGGGATCGATTTCCTTCGCGATTCGTCCGAGCCTTTGCTCTGCGGAGAAATAAGCGCCAAGAATCTCGAAGCTGCGCTCAGGCGCGCTTCCCAGGCGCCGTAACCTTTCCCGGGTGCTCTTCAAGAGTATGCGGTCCGCGAACAGGGAACAGATAAGAGGTGCCACCGTGAGGTTGTAGGTGAATGCCTCGTAAGCGAGTTTTTCCAGATTGCCCCGGACCGTACCCAGTCCAACCTGGAGCGGGAGATCGCGCAGAGCTTCACGATACATCGGCACAGCGCGCTCCAGAACTGCAATGATGAGCTCGTTCTTGCCGCGGAAATGTTTATAGAGAGTGCCGTCGGCAAATTCCGCGGATCGGGCAATATCGCGGGTTCCAATGCGAGCTAGTCCGCGAGTGCTCAGTAGGCGCTGCGCCGAAATCATGAGCCGCTCGCGGGTGTCCTTAGCCATCCTGAGCCTCCTGCTCGCGGTCCGGCGAAAAGGTGCCTTCGCGCATTGCCATGCAGACGCGCGGATAAAGACGGTTGAGTTCCGCGACCAGAAATCTGGCGGGAATGTCGTGAAACGCTCCGTGCTGCCGCACATAGTTCATGCTCCGGCCGCTGTTGTCAAAAGATTGAAGCAGCGCGTCGGATTGTCCATCGAATTCGAGTGGAGTGACGCCGTATTGGCGGCATAAGCGAGCGTCGAAGGTTGGACTTACTTTCACCCAGCGGCCACTCAAGACGACCTCTGCATACCCATGCCACGCGAACAGGTCCGTGTTCATCATCTCGCGCAGACGCGGCGAGGCCAGATGGTTTCGCACGTCGGCGAAAGCCGGGCGGGCGGGTATGCCGGCGGCGCGGGAGAGAGCAACGAAAAGCGCGGCCTTGCCGACGCAGTACCCGCGCCTTCTTCTCAACACGCTGCTCGCTCGATATTCGCCTAAATCGTCGAAATTTTTGGCCTGATAACGAAGGTCGCGAACCGCATAGAACAATGCGCGCGCTTTTTCCGAGGCGGATCCGCTGGCGGCGATTTCCTTCGCCGCGCTCAGGATAGCGGGGTCGTTGCTGTCCACGTATTCCGCAGGAGCGAGAAATACACGCAACCGGTCGGCGGCCATCTCTGGTTTGGTGAACATATGCTCACTAATAATGAGACCTCGTTCACCAGTCAAGGACAGGTCATTGCAGCCTGGGAACTTGGAAGTACCGGCTTAACGCGTCGTGCCGCGGGTCCTTTTACTTCCCGTGGATGGTTAGGTCCATCGTGCCGCCGCGGTACTGGAAGGCGGCCTGGTCGAATGACGGCGCGCTCAGCCGGTTGCGGGCGTCGTTGGAGAAGCCGTACACCTCCTGCGGGATGCCGAGCATGTTCTTGCGCATGTCGCCGGTGCCGTCTTCGTCCTGGAACGCCGCGATCGCGTAAGTCCCTGCAGGAAGTCCTTTGAAATTGCATATCGCGCTATCGCCGGTGACCTTTCCGGCCGCGCTCTGGGTGATCTTGCTGCGGTCGGTCGGGAAACCTTCGGCCGAATTGTAGATCGCGCATTTCACCAGGCCCTTTGTATTCGGGCATCCAACGAAATGGACCCGAATCTCGCCCGACCCCGAAGCGTCGGCGGCGCGCGCCGATGCGAACGTGAATCCGGTTGAGAGCGCCAACGCGAGCGCACCGAGCGCGAGTTTGATCATGTTGCGATGTCGATTCATTATTTCACCTTCGAGCGCAGTCCCGGTGCGGGACGCGGATCCACGATCTGTCTGCCAGTAGGGCGCACTTCGAGCGAGCATCCGTAGAGCGAGTCGTCGCGCACCAGGGTGAACACCGCGTCGGCGATTTCCTCGGGCTGAATGATCTTCGAGGGCATCCAGCTTTTCACCCCGTGCTGCTGCGCCTGTTCGAGTCCGCGCCGCACCATCGGAGTGTCCACGATTCCCGGACACACGCAATTCACGCGAATCTTCTTCTCCTGCTCCCACGCCGCGAGCGAATGCGTGAAGTTGACGACGCCCGCCTTCGCCGCGCCGTACACCGCGTCCTGGCGATGCGGATACAGCCCGGCCATCGAGGCGGTGTTGACGATCGCGCCGCCGCCGCCTTTTTCCATGATCGGCGCGGCCAGCCCGGTGCCAAGGATGACCGCTTGCAGATCGATCTCGATCACCAGATGCCACCGTGCCGGTTCGGCAACCGGATAGCCCGGCGCGCCGACGCCGATTCCCGCGTTGTTGTGCAGAATATCCAGGCGCCCGTATTTGCTGACCGCGGTCTCGAGCATCCGGCGCACGTCGGCTTCCTTGACCACGTCGGCGCGGACAAAGGTCGCCTTGCCGCCGGCCTTTTCGATCATGCTGACCGTTTCGGCGCCCCCGGTTTCATTGATATCCACGACGACGATCGACGCGCCCTCGTGCGCGAGCCGAATCGAAACCGCGCGTCCGATTCCCGATCCCGCGCCGGTTATGACGGCGGCCTTGCCTCTGACTTCCATGTGATTCCCTCCGAATGCTTTCCGAACGATTCACTAACCGATCTTGCCGAGCAGGATTCCCGCGAGCAGCCCGACCAGCACGTAGGCGGTCAATCCAACGTACGCGAAATCGCGCTCCTTGATAAAGAGCAAAAAGCAGAACGCGACCCGCGCGAGCGGCACCAGCGTCAGCACGAACAGGCCAATCGTCATGATTGAATGCGGGTCGCCCTGCGCCGACTCCTGGATCAATTGCGCGAAAGTCTCGCGCGCGTGGATCTGGCCGTTTTGTATCTGGCGATAGCGATGCACGTAGTGCCCGGGCGATTGCGCCGCCATCATCACCAGCCCGAAGATCAGGATAGTCGCCGCCGCGATCAGGATCGTCCGCAACAGCAGCGGCGTCCACACGCGCAGGATGCGATCTTCGTTCGCAGCTTGTGATATCGACATCGCTCAAATCCCCGACAATGCGCGCCATCCCATCTCGATTGCGATCAGCAGCAGAATCACCACGAATCCGAGCCGCAGCCATTTGACGTTCGCGTACGGCAGAATCCTGCTGCCGACGAGCGCGCCCGCAGTGACGCCCAGCGCGACCGGAGCCGCGACCACGGTGGCAACGTCGCCGCGCGCCAGGAACACCAGCGCTCCCGCGCCGGCGGTGACGCCGATCATGAAGTTGCTGGTCGCGCTCGAGATCTTGAGCGGGATGTGCATGATGTAATCCATTGCCATCACCTTGAGCGCGCCCGAGCCGATTCCGAGCAACCCGGACATCAGGCCCGCGATCACCATCAGCGCGGCTCCGCCCGGCACGTGGACGATCTCGTAGTGGATCTTCTTGCCGCTCTCGTCGGGAACCTCGCCGGCCAGGTCGAGTTTCCTCGCGAGCGCGTCGCCGTGCTCGACGATATCGTCGCCCTTTTTGGTCAGGCTGAAGTAGGCCGACTGCAGCATCATCAGCGCGAACAGCATTTCGAGGATGGTGACCGGGATTACGCCGGCGAGGTACGCGCCTACGACCGCGCCGGTAACCGTCGCGCATTCGAGGACCATCGCGACTTTAAGATTGGTCCATCCGTCGCGCACGAAGGCGACGCTCGCGCCCGCGCTGGTCGCGACCACGGAGATCAAGCTCGCGCCGATCGCGACGGTCATCGGCATGTGCGCGGCAATCACCAGCGCAGGCACGATAAACACGCCGCCACCCAAGCCCGACAGGGCGCCGACGAAGCCTGCTCCGATTGCGAGCGCGAGCAGACCTCCCAGGATTTCAAACACGCTTTGAGACTCCGCGATTTGCGCCCGTCAGCGCGATGCTGCGTGCGCGGTTCCAAGATTGCCGCCGTACGCTAGCGAACTTCGGCCGCAATTTACACCCCGCCGACGCACTCTCGGTGCCTCGCGGTCTTTGGTTGTCATTCCCGCGCATCGCTGCCGCAAGAGAGCCTGTCCTGACCGAAGCCGAAGGAAATCCCGATCGAAAAGTCTCTGCATGAGATTTGCACTTGGAGCATGGCCTCCTCGGGATTCCTCGCCCAAGGCTCGGAATGACGATCGGGTGCTCACATGAGGAGATGATGTTTATGCGCAAAGCCCACGTTACTCATGCACCGAGCCGACGTCCGTCATTGCGACCCCTTCGGCCTTGCTCAGGGCAGGCTCCGGGAGAAATCCCGAGTCGGCGATGCTCCGAGTTCACGCCTCGTGCAGTGGCCCTCTGATGGATGATCATTGATGCAGCCGTGCGGATGCAGCAAAATGACTGCATGCGGCGTTGACCGGCGCTAGAAGCCCCCAGAATCAAGCGGTTTTCGCCGCCTCGGCGACGGCACCGGGATTGCTCTCTATCGGCATGGCTCAAGCTGGAACGGATTACGTTACGATGTGCAGGTTACAAGAATTCACGGGTATCTCCTGAGGCTCAACCATGTTTGGCCTTCTGATCATAGCGATCATAATTTTTGCGGTCGTCAAGCATCGGCGCCAGCGGCGGATGTATCGCGACGGCGCTTGGTGGGGATATATGGGAAGTTATAGCAAGTACGCCGACCCCGACTACTGGAAGAAGCACGCCGATCATGCCGAAAGCTACGCGCGCGACTTCGAGCACAAGCTTTCCGAGAAGCTCGAAGCGAAGGCGCATAGATTCGAGGAGCGGATGCGGCGCAAGTTCGACCATCAGACGCGCAAGTACGGCGTTCCGGCCGACGCGATCGATCCGTCGAAGAATCAGCCGCCTCCGCCGCAATTCAAAACCGACGCCGAGCGCCAGGCCTACGATCGTGCGCGCCGTCGCGCCGCCGCCGAGGCCGGCTTCTACGTCCACCTGATGTGGTACGGCGTCGTGATGGGCTTCCTGTTCTTCATCAATCTGCTCACCTCGCCGGAGTACCAATGGTGGCTGTTCCCGGCCGCGGGCTGGGGCTTTGGCCTCGCGAGCCATTTCTCGGCGGTGTTCGGATGGCGATGGATTCACGAGCGCGTGTTCGAGCCCGCGATCGCGCGCGAAGTTCAGCGCGAGGTCACCAAGGAGAAGGAAGCGCTGAGCGTCGAGAAGCAGGCCTCGCTCGATGAGCTGACGGCGACCTTTGCGCACGAGATTCGCAATCCGATCGCGGCGGCCAAGAGCCTGGTCCAGCAGATGGGCGAAGATCCGACCTCGCACGAGAATGTCGAGTACGCGAAAGTCGCACTCGACGAACTCGCGCGGGTCGAGCGCAGCGTCTCGCATCTGCTGAAGTACGCCAAAGAGGAAGACTACAAATTCGAAAGCGTCAACCTGGCCGCAGTCCTCGACGGCGCTCTCACCCAGATGCGCGCGAAGCTCGAAGCCAACCAGGTCGCGGTATCGCGCAACTATCTGAGCGGACCGACCGTCCGCGCCGACGCCGACAAGCTGCGCCAGGTCTTCTCGAACATCATTGATAACGCGATCGACGCGATGAACGGCGTCGCCGCCGACCGCCGGATCGAAGTCGCAATTCAGCGCGGACGCACCGGGATGGCGACGGTTCGGATTCATGACAACGGCTGCGGCATCCCGACCGACCAGCTCGGCAAGATTTTCAATCCTTTCTATACCTCCAAGGAAACTGGAACCGGACTCGGGTTGGGCGTTGCGAAGAAGGTTATCGACGCGCATCGCGGCACGATCGAAGTCACCAGCAACCCCGGCGCCGGCACCGAGTTCGCCCTGTCGATTCCGCTCGCCGATGCGCTGCGCGATGAAACCGCCAATGCCAACGCGGGCGCGAATCCGAATGTGTCGGTGGCACTGCCGGCTAACACGGCGGTGAAACCCGCGCCGAGCTCCGCCGTGACGAAGCCGATGAGCGCGAACGGCGGCGCGCCCGCGACGCAATCGATCGCGATGGCCGCGGCGCCGGCCGGCGACCCGTCCGTGCGAGGCCAGCGATGAAAGGCAGATTGCTGGTAGTTGACGATGAGCGCGGAATCGTAATCGCGCTCAAAGGCCTCTTCACCAAGGAAGGTTACGAAGTCGAGACTGCGGAGTCGGGCGAGGGCGCACTCGAACGGGTCAAGGCGGGGCTGTTCCACGTCATCATCACCGACCTTTCGATGAAGGGGATGAGCGGCCTCGACTTGCTCAAGAAGGTTCGCGAGCTCGATCCGCAATGCGCCGTGCTGATGATCACTGCGTACGGAAACCAGCGGATCGCGGTCGAAGCGATGAAAGCCGGCGCGGAAGATTATCTGCCCAAGCCGTTCGACAACGACGAACTGCGCCTCAAAGTCCGCAAGGTGATGGAGACGCAGCTTCTGCGTCGCGCGCACAGCCAACTTCTCGAACAGGTGAAGCTCGAGACAGGCGCGTTCGAGAACATGATCGGCCGCTCGCGCGCGATGGTGCGGGTGTTCGAGACGATCGAGAAAGTCGCGCCGACCGATGTGACGGTGCTGGTGCGCGGCGATTCCGGAACCGGCAAAGAGCTGGTTGCGCGCGCGATTCATTTTCGCAGTCCGCGCGCGCGCGGCGCGTTTATCGCAGTGAACTGCGCGGCGTTCTCGCGCGAGTTGGTCGAGAGTGAACTTTTCGGCCACGAAAAGGGCGCGTTTACCGGCGCGGTTGCGCGCCGCGAGGGCAAGTTCGAATCGGCCGACGGCGGCACTTTGTTCCTGGACGAGATCGGCGACATGGGACTCGAAACCCAGGCCAAGCTGCTGCGCGTGCTGCAGGAGAAGCAGTTCGAGCGGATCGGCGGCAATCAGCCGCTCTCGGTCGATGTGCGAATTATCGCGGCCACCAACCAGGACCTCGAGGCGATGGTGGCGCAGGGGCGTTTCCGCGAGGACTTGTACTACCGGATCAAGGTGGTCGAGATTCGGCTGCCTCCGCTGCGCGAGCGGCGCGAGGACATTCCGCTGATGGTCCAGCACTTCCTGCGCGAGGCGAGCGTCCGCTACGGCGGCGCGGAGAAGCGGCTCGCGCCCGAAGCGATGCGCGCATGTATCGCGCATCATTGGCGCGGCAACGCGCGCTCGCTCAAGGCGGCGATCGATCAGGCGGTGATCCTTGCCGCGGGCGAAGAGATTACCGCCGAAGAATTGCTCGCCGGGTCGGAGCCCGAGAGTGCGGAGGCGCCTGCCGCGTCGGCCAACAATTCGGCGAATCATGCGAGCGCCCAGGCGGGCGAGGGCGAGGCTCCGGGCATGACTTTTCGCGAGGCGAAAGAAAAGTTCGTCGGCGATTGGGAGCGCGATTTCATTTTGAGCGCGCTGCGCGCCACCGGCGGGAATATCTCGCGCGCCGCCGAGCGGACCGGGATGTACCGGCAGAGCTTCCAGCAGAAGATGCGCGAGCTTGGCGTCACGCCGGCCGACGCGGGAATGAGTGCGAAGGAAGAGAGCAATTGACGCGCGCACAGTCGCGCGCAAGGTCGTGCGGGAGATAAATCATCATGGATGCGAGTACGCAGACAACTTCTTCTGAACCAGGTTCCGAACCGACTTCGGAATCGCCGCGCGGCGTGCGCAATTTGAAGATCCATCCTCCTGTGTTGGTGGCGATACTTCTCGTGGCGGGGCTGGTGCTGCATTTCATATTGCCGGAGACGCACGACAGCGGATGGCATCAGGTGTTCGGGCTGGTGCTGGTGGCGGGCGGTGTCGGACTGGCGTGCTTCGCCGCCGCGATTTTCGCGGCGCGCGAGACGACCAAGGATCCGTACGGAGCGCCGAGCGCGTTCGTAGTGGTCTCGCCGTACACCTTCACGCGCAATCCGATGTACCTGGGGCTGGCGGTGGCGCTGCTGGGCTTTGCGGTGTTCTTCGATTCGATCGTGATGCTGCTCGGACCGGCCGTGTTCTACGCGGCGATCGACACGATCGTGATCCCGCGCGAAGAGGAAACGATGCTCGCGCACTTCGGCGATCAGTATCGCGCATACAAGGGGCGCGTTCGGCGCTGGCTGTAAAATTTTACGAATCCGCTGCGCGCGCGTAGGCGCGGGCGAGGCGAAAAGGAGAGTCATCATGCTTCTATCCAGAGTGTTCAGTTTGATCGGCGGCAAACTCAGCCGGTGGCTGAAGGTCCGCGAGTCGAAGGATCCCGAGGCGGTGTATGAATCCGCGATAACCGATCGTATCCGCCGCTATCATCAGTTGAAGAGCGCCGCGGCCGGCGTGATCTACATGCGCAACAAGCTCGAGCGCGAGCTGCGCATAAAGAGCGCGGAGCTGAAAGAAGTGGACGAGGAAGCGGGGCAGGCCGCCGACATGAACGAAGACCAGTGCGCGCTGATCCTAATCGCGCGCAAGCACGAGCTTGACGCCGATTGCGCGCGGCTGCGCGAAGAGCTGGGCGACCTGACGCGCGAGGCCGAAGACGCCAAGAAGAATCTCATCGGGTTCAAGGGCGAGATCGAGAAGCTCAAGATCGAAAAGGTGCGGATGCTCGCACGGCTGCGCAACGCGCAGGCGCGGGTGCGAATCCAGGAAGCGCTCGAGAGCCTCTCGTATGACGACGACGTGCGCGCGCTGGAAGAAGTGCGCGAGTCGATCTCGCGCACGCTGGCGCAGGCGGGTGTCAGCCGTGAGATGAACGAATCGGGCCTCGACAGCAAGCTCGAAGAGATTCGCCGCAGCAACGCCGACGCCAAGGCTCACGCCGAGCTGGCCGAGCTCAAGCGCACGCGGCGTCCGCCGCTCGCGCCGCTGGACATCTTCACGCAAGCGGCCGATGCGGCGACGCTGGCCAACGGCAACGCGCGCGCTGCTCATCCGGAGTCGTAAGCGGACGATGCCTGCCTCGCGGCAGGCTGGAGATGTGACCATGAAAGGCACCGTGCTTGCGCTTGCGATAGCGACAATTGCGCTCGGCTCGGCGGGATGCAGGTTTGGCGCACCGCCGCCGCATCCCGCAGGCAAGGGTGGGACGACCGACGTCCACGCTCTGACCGCGAACACGGTCTTCGGCAACTCGAGCGTCACCGACTTGACCCTCGAATGCGCCGGGCGGATCGCGCTGACGCAGGGTGTCGCCAGTATCGACGACGACTGCTTCAGCGGCGACACGAACGTGGTGGTATGCACCGATTCAACCTCGCCGAGTCCGGTGATGTGCGCGCCGCACAAGGGCTCGCTCGCGGTCGCGGGCACGGGCGCGGACACGATCAACTACGCGCGCATCAGATGAGCACGCGCGCGGAGAAATTTACGACTTAAAGCAAAGCTTTAAGTTCGTATCGTGCGGACCGAGAATCGGGAGGCTCTGCCGTGAAGTGTGCCGCGCGCGCGAGAAATCCCGAACCAAGGGCCGCCGCGTGTGGCGTGAATGGGCAGGCGGTGCGAGAGAAGGGCGGCTCGCGAGCCGCCCCTACGAAGATTTGACTCGGAGCGGCTGCTCGATTGGCGTGCGCTCGCGTTTTCACGTAATCGTATTTGACTTCGTAGGGGCGCGTCGCGACGCGCCCGTCCCCGCACGCCGATGATCGTGGATCGTACGCATTGCAGGCTGCGCGCGATTGGAGCATGGACGCCTCGGGATTTCTCCCTTCGGTCGAAATGACGGTTGGGGGCTTGGTGCATGAATATGAGGCTCGGCTGAGGCTGCGATACTCATCCACCAAGCCCACGCCCGTCATTTCGAGCCATAGGCGAGAAATCCCGAGGCGGTCATGCAGATTTCTCGCCCGCAGGCTGCGCGCGGGATGACACCGGGCCTTTCTACCGATAGTCATCAGCCTAACAGGCGTTTGGTTGCGAGCGCGGCGCCGGCACTGAGCGCGCGGAGCTTTTGCCAGACGACTTCCTCGGCTACTTCGCCGAGGCCTGCCGAAGTTGCGAAGCCGCAGTCGGTGCCCGCGAGGATGCGATGCGGATCGCCGACCGCCTTGGCTGCCAGCTCGATTCGATGCGCGACCACTTCAGGATGTTCGACATAGTTGGTGGTGGTGTCGATCGCGCCGACGATCAGCGCCGTGCCTGCCGGAAGCGGGTGGCGCTCGAAGGCGCGGAACTCGTGCGCGTGGCGCGGGTTCGCCATCGAGATCATGAATGCGCCGACCTTCGCGCGGTAGATGTTCGCGATGATCTCATCGAGCGGGACGTCGTCGTCGTGCGGGCCTTCGTAGTTTCCCCAGCACACATGCATCCGGATTTGCTCGCGCGGCAGTCCCGCGATCGAGCGGTTGATCGCGGCGACGACCAGATCGATGAAGCCGAGAAAATCGGCGAGCGGCTTGCCCGCGAACATCGTATGCCGCTCCATCGCGAGGTCGGGGCAATCGAGCTGGAGCACGAATCCCGCGTTGACGATCGCCTGGTACTCGGTCTTGAGCGCGTCGGCGAGCGCGTTAACGTAATCGCTCATCGAGTCGTAGTGTTCGTTGAGCATCGCGGCCGCGACGATTCCGGGCGAGGGCGCATTCATGAACGCTTCCGCAAAGTGTTTTTGATTCTCCGCGAGCGCGCGTTTGAAATCTTCGCACTCCTTTTTGATCGCCTGGGGCGCGGTGTAGCGCACCGCGCCGGTCGCTTTCGGCGCGTGGGTCAGATCGACTTTGATTCGTGCGAAGTCGGGCGCCTTCAGCGCGATGAAGCCGGGATAGTGAACCAGGTCGCTCATGATCGGACGCTCGCTGCGCCCGGAGAAGCCCGACATCCTATGCTGGATGTAGGTGAAGAAACTTTCGCGGCCCTGCTCGCCGTTGTTGCCGACGTCGATGCCGGCTTCGAGCTGCGCGGCGACGACGCGCCGGGTCGATTCAGCGATCATCTGATCGAGCGCGCGCTGATCGATCGATTGATGGCGGCTCGCCTGTCCGAGCATCTCCGACAGGGCATTCGAGCGCGGCAGACTGCCGGCGTGCGTGGTGAGGATTTTCTTTTCGGAAATTTTCATCTCGATCGTTTCCTTGCTGCTCAGCGGCGGAAGAGTGCGGACTCTCCGATTTCGAGGCCGAGCGCGAAGCGGCGCAGCCAATCGAGCGCGACTTGCGAGGTCAGCAGCTTGATCCAGTCGCGAGTGCCGCGCATCTGGTAGCGGCGCGAGGTTTTCACGCCGTCGGAGTCGAGTGCGATACACACTGTGCCTACAGGCTTGTCGGCGGTGCCGCCGTCAGGACCTGCGATTCCCGAGGTCGCGATCGCGACGCTCGCGCCCATTCGCGAGCGCGCGCCGGCCGCCATCTCGCGCACGCATTCCTCGCTGACGGCGCCGAATTTCTCCAGCGTCGCGGTCCGCACGCCCAGCAGGTCCGCCTTGGCCTCGTTCGAGTAGGTCACCAGGTCGGCGAGCAGGTAGTTCGAGCTGCCGGCGATATTGGTCAGGCGATGGCCGATGAGGCCGCCGGTGCATGACTCGGCGATCGCGAGCTTGAGTTTTTTTTCGGTGAGCAGCCGCCCGACGACTTCTTCCATCGAGGCGTCGCCCTCGGCGAACAGGAACTGCGAGATTTTTCCGCGCACGCGCTGCGCCAGCTCTTCGAGCTTGCGCTCGGCCTCGGCGGGTTTTCCTTCGACGGTGAGGCGCAGCGAGATTTGCGGAAAGCTCGCGCGCAGGCCGACTTTCGCTTCGCCCGGCTTGATCAGCCCGATGACGGCCTCGTCGAGCGCCGACTCGCTCATCCCGAAAGTCTGGAAGATGCGGACCGCGAAGACGGTATCGGTGCCGCGATTTTTCTGGAGCCACGGCACGACCCAGTTTTCCATCATCGGCTTCATCTCGCGCGGCACGCCCGGCATCACGATCAACTGCGAAGCGTGTCCGTCGAGTTTCATCGGCATCCGGAAGCCTGGCGCGGTGCCTAGAGGATTTGCGATCACCTCGGCGCCTTCGGGAAAGTCCGCCTGCTTGAGATTGTTTTCGGGCATCACGCGATTGATGGTCGCGAACATCCGCTTCATCTGATCGACGGAAGCCTGATCGCGAATCAGCTTGACGCCGGCGATTCTCGCGACGGTTTCGGTGGTGAGGTCGTCGACGGTCGGGCCGATTCCGCCGGTCGAGATGACGACGTCGGCCATCGCGATCGCGGTGCGCCAGGCCCATTCGAGGCGCTCGGGAACGTCGCCGACGGTCAGCACGGCGACCAGGTCGATTCCGTTCTCGGCGAGTTTGTCGGAGAGGTAGTTGGCGTTGGTATCGACCACTTTGCCGCTGGTGATTTCGTCGCCGGTGGAAAGAATGACAGCCGTTTTGATCATCGAAGGCACCATAGCGCTTTGATTTCGGATTGCGTGCGCGCCTCAAGTGGCATGAGGCTCTCAGCAAATGCGGAGAGTTCTTGTCCGTCATCCTGAACGGAGGCTGCCGCAGTGAAGGATCTCCGCGAAGCGATTAGTGCGGCAGGCCTCGAATTGGTTGCACTAATCGCTTCGCGGAGATCCTTCGCCTTCGGCTCAGGATGACAGTAACGGAACGTCTGCGAGAAAATCGAGAGCCTCGTCATGAACAGGGTTTTAGCCAACTTCAACTCTCGTGGGAACGACTTCGAGCAGCGTCAGATTGCGGCGCTCGCCGACGATGCGGAAATTGGCGCGGAAGCGGAGGTCGCTCGACGCTGCGCCGATCATCACTTCCATCTCGCCCGGCTCGACTGCGAAGCG
>JBAPSR010000323.1:0-4176 GCA_049281755.1 Binataceae bacterium (SeqCode) | reverse complement strand
CGAGTACCGCGCCGGCCTGCCGCATTTCAAACAGATGCGCAAAGAGGGCGAGATTCATCCGGTCGAAGACGTCGGCCGCAAGCTCCGCGCCTTCATGCCCTGGCTCGCAAGCGACCGCCTGGTGGATCGCGCAAAGAATTAACGGCTATGCGAGATAGCAAGCCTGTTCACTTCGGCGCGTCCAAATTCACACCGCGAGGCGCCACCGGCACTCGGGCGGCGCGGTTCTCTGCAATACCCTCTCCCTCCGGGAGAGGGCGACGCGGCGCGGCGATTGCTCTTTTTAGCAATCGCCGTGAAGCGTGGGTGAGGGTGCTGCTCTGAGCTCGGCGTCGGCGGAGAAAATCGTTGCATGAAAAAAAACGCAGAGCGGCACCCTCACCCGCGCTTCGCGGCACCCTCTCCCGGTGGGCGAGGGAGCAGAGAAACAAGGCGAGAGAACACAGAATTTATGAGCGGCAACTTCGATAGCTCGCGCGCGCATCCCGACGCGATCGCAGCGCGCGTTGGCGCCGCGATCGGAATCGCGGGCGAAGGCGTCGCCATGTCGCTCGCCGTCGCGATCGTCGGGATCATCCTCGCGCTCTTCGGGCTGCATCTGCTGGGCGTGCTGGTGATCCTCATAGCGGGTGCGATCGCGATGTTCTTTCGCGATCCGCAACGCTTCCCCGCGCGCACCGTCGGCGTTGTTATCAGCGGCGCCGACGGCAAGGTCACCGATATCTCCGAGGCCGAGATCCCCGGCGCGCCGGGCGTGCGCTTTCGGCGCGTCGCGGTCTTCATGTCGCCGCTCAACGTCCACGTCAACCGCGCTCCGGTCGGCGGCGAGGTCCTGCGCGTCGAGCATACCGCCGGCGAATTTCGCGCCGCCTTTCGCGACGACGCGAGCGAGCGCAACGAGCGCAATCTAATCGTCTTTGCCGACGCTGGCGGCAGAAACTACGGCATGATGCAGGTGGCCGGGTACCTGGCAAGACGCATCATATGCAGGCTCCATATCCATGATAGAATTGAGTCAGGCCAGAGGATCGGTCTGATCATGTTCGGCAGCCGCGTCGATCACTTCTTCGCCCTCGACTTCAAAGTCTGCGTCGCGATCGGCGACCGGGTCCGAGCAGGCGAATCGATTCTGGCCGAGCTCGAGCCGGAGAAAAAAGCGCCAGGGGAAAAAGTGCAATGAGCACCGACTCGCGCCGCACGCGGCCCACCCGCACCCGCGAAATTCTGAACGACGAAGATCGCGAGCATGTCCGCGTTGTCCGCGGACGCTTTCTCGAGCAGCGCAGAAAAGTCGCAGGCCCCCTTCGCCGCGGCGTCTTCCTGGTCCCCGCAACCATCACCTCGCTCGGCCTGCTCTCCGGTTTCTATTCCGCGATCTCCGCGATCGGCGGCCATTTCGAGCTCGCCGCCGTGATGATCCTGATCGCATTCGTCTGCGACGGCCTTGACGGCCGTGTCGCGCGCCTGTCGCGCACTTCGAGCCAGTTCGGGGTCGAGTACGACAGCCTCTCCGACGTCGTCGCCTTCGGGATGGCGCCCGCGATCCTCGCCTACACCTGGGCCCTGATGCCGATCGGCACACTCGGAATCGCGGTCAGCGGATTGTTCGTCGTCTGCGCCGCACTGCGGCTTGCGCGTTTCAACGTTCAGGTCGAAACGGTGGACAAGCGCCGCTTCGTCGGCCTGCCCGTGCCCGGCGCCGCGATCATGATCGCGGGAACCGCGCTTGCCTACAGCTACTTCGAACTGACGTCGCCGCGAGTGTTGTGCCTCGCGATGGTGCCGCTGACGCTGGCTCTGGGATGGCTGATGATCTCGCGGGTGCCCTATCCGAGCTTCAAAGGAATCGACTTCAAGCGCCGCGCGCAGGTCGAGCTGCTGATCGTCGTGCTGGTGGTGATTGCGTTACTGTTCGCGCTGCCGCAACTGACCGCCTTCGTGCTCGCCAGCGCCTTCGTGCTCTCAGGTCCCTACCTGATGATCCGCGGCGAAGAGCTGCACGAAAAGGTCCCCGTGATGGGTCCGATGTCCTCCCGCAACTCCGCCGCAAAGTCCTCCGCCACGCCGCAAACCAACGCCGCGCACAAAACCGGCTCGCTTACCGAACCGCCTGCGCCGCGTTGATCTGTCGCCGTTACCGCGCACTCGCCTCTCTCGGCAGATTAAACCGGCTTCAGACGGCGCCCTCCTTCATGGTCGGAATCAGATTGATCCGATTACCGAGCTTCTGTTTCGCGTGCCACAGATCGTGGCTCCGCTGAAGGTTGAGCCACAGGTTCGGCCCGTTGCCGCAGAGCTTCCCGATCCGGATAGCCATGTCGGGAGTCACCGCGGCCTTGCATTTCACGATCCGATACAGCGTCTGACGGGACACCCCCAGCTTCAGCGCCGCCTCGGCAACACTGAGCTTGAGAGCCGGGAGAACCTGATGGTCCAGGATCTGGCCGGGATGCGTGGGTTCGCGCTTGATTTCGGCGGGTGCCGGATATTCGCGCTTCATAATCTTCTCCTTTCTAATGTTTAATTAATCAATGATGCGTTGCGGGGCTTGGGCTCTGCCGCCTAGTGATACTGTTCTAAATCCACCCGATATATGTCGGGTTGCTTCCATTCAAACGTGACCCGCCACGGTCCGTTTACGGACACCGCGTACCGCTTGGTTGCCTGGAGTTTGTGAAAATAGGAGCCGGGGGTGTTTACGTCACCCAGTTGGGTTGCGTGATCCAGAATATCAAGAATTTCCGCGCACCGCACCCGCAACGGAGGAGGAACTTTTGCGCTTCTTCCGGTCTCGAACAGGTCACGGAGTCCCTTGTGGATGAAGCTCCGGATCATAATGGTAAGTTGTAATGAGTTACGCGACATATGTCAAGAAGAGCGCAACAAAACATTTGCCGCCGCGCTGACGCGACCTACCAGCGCGCGCTCGGCGCGGGCGCAACGTCATCTCGCGAACCCGCGGATCAGACTTCGGGCGACCGCGTCTGCGGAATCAAAGATCCCTGCGGCAACATCTGGTGGATCGCGACGCATCGCGCAGCGCGCTGATCCGTTGTCGTCACTGCGGTTGAACGACGCTCTCACTCGCGGTCGGATCGTAACCGCAAGCCACACACCTGAACCGTCCAAACATCGCGCCGAGACCTCTCTTCTCCGCGAAGAATTCGCGATGACAGCGCGGGCATCGAGAGGAGAGAAGAAAGTACGAGACACCTAGTAGGACTCCGAACGGCACGAAGATCAAGAACTGCCGCCCCGGCTGAATCATTTCCGATCTGACGAAATACGCTATGAGCAGGACCGTAGCCCACCCGACGATCATCAGCGCCCTGCCCGCTCTAACAATCCTGGCGGCAGCCTCAGGCGGCACGATTTCGACCATATCGTCCAAGTCACACCTGAGCGCTCCCATAAACTACCTTCGATCATTTTACAAGGCTGAACTGTTCAGCCTTATCCGACTCGGCCCTCTATGCGATACTTGCCGCGATGAAGCCAATGCGGAAATCCATCCACCTGATTTTCGATGCCTGCCGCTGTCGAATTCGCCGATCCAAATCGTCTAGCGAAGTATTGACGAAAACCAGAGCAGACCCAAACGAGCAAGGGGAAAAGCCTTGAAATTGTTGAAATTTCCACTTTTCGCGATCCAAATTTTCCCGGAGCGAACCCACCGTTATAACTGCGTTCTGACCCCGCGCAACTTAGCCGCTCGACGGTGCGCCCGACCGGGTGGCCGCGCACGCTGCGCAACTTTGCCTTGACTGAGGTATTTCGTGGCGCTTAGTATCTCTTCACTATGTTCCGCATCGCGCTGCCCGGACTGCTGCTTAGCCTGGCCCTTACGAGGGCCCTCGCCGGGTGCGTCGCGGAGCAGGCATAAGCGCCTAAACCAAATCCGAGACGAACGCCCTGGGCGGTGGGCCGATAGAGCCGCCCCGGGCGTTTTCTTTTTTGCGCCATCGGCGTCTTCGGTCCACGCGGGGATGAGGAGGAACTTAAACCAATGGCTACCGAAACCGCCGACCACACCAACTCCGACTGGGTACGGATTTTCGACACCACCCTGCGTGACGGCGAGCAATCGCCCGGATGCACGATGAATGTCGAGGAGAAAGTCGCCCTCGCGCGCCAGCTCGAACGGCTTAATGTCGACGTGATCGAGGCCGGCTTCGC
>JBAPSR010000322.1:0-1870 GCA_049281755.1 Binataceae bacterium (SeqCode) | reverse complement strand
GCCGCGCTCGGCATCGGTGTCGGCACCGCAACGCTCGGAATCGGCGTCGGGCTCATCGACGCACCTGGAGACGGCGCGGCTTCGGCTCTCTGCGGCGCAGTCCCGATTCCATAGTCGTAAACCAGCTCGCCGCCAAGATGTCCCTGGTAGCAGATCGCAACCACTCCGATCACTGCGACGATAAGATAGATCGCGCGCGTCCGCGCCATCGCGCTGAAGCCCTGGATCAGGATCCGCCACAACGCCAGGATCCCGAATGCGTACATCAGAATTGTGCCAAGCTCCGCATGCCGATGCATCAGCGGCTTCGCGACCGAGGGGATGGTTTTCCAGACCCACTCCGGCTGGAGCTTTCCACCCGTCACCCACGAACCCGCCGCCGCGATTGCGCCCAGGATCATCAGGGTGAGCGCCATGTAGCGCGGCCAGATGCGATTGGGCACCAGGGTCGCTACGAGATCGATAATCACCGCGACGACGATCAGCGCGATCGAGAAATGATCGACCACCGGATGAATCTGCCAGGATGTGATCCAAGCGAGGACGTTTGCCATCGGGTCTCCTGAAGCGCACCTTGCTCGGCGCGCGAGCGGCGCGTACGCGCCCCAACTTATATCGCAGAGCCCGCCCGTTCAGGCAATTCAATTGATAGCGCTGGAACGCTTTGTTGATCGCAAATCGAAGAAAAGGCGAAGCACGACCCGATCCTTCATCGCGATGATGGCGCAGCCGACGGCGACGCGGCCGGCGATATGGTTGGCGACGCCGTCGGCGATTGCGTCGGCGATGGCGACGCGCTCGGCGTCGCGGAGACCGTCGCCGTAGGCGTCAGTGTGGCGGTTGGTGTCGGTGATGCTGCGACGACCGGCGCGGGCGTCGCAGCCGCGCTCGGCGGTTGGCGCACGTTGATCGCGAGATCGTTAATCGAGACCGCGCTCCACGCGCGCGCAGTCAGCATGAAGCGCGCGGCGTCGGCGGGGTTTAGCTTGCTGAAATCCGGCTTCCAGCTTTCTTCGAACCCAAACTGAAAACTGGTTTCTGTATCTGCCGATGCGACCGAAGAAGTCCGTGTCGCGACTACGGTTGCGCTTGCGGGATCGGCCGCCGGCGCGAGCGAGCGCAGATACCATGCGATCGCAGGCGCGTCGCCCGGCAGCGCGATCGTCGCGCCCGCGCCTGCCAGTTTGATCGCGCGCTCGCATTCCGCGTGGGTTTGAATTGTCGTCGCAGGCCCGCTCCACAACAGCGACGCGCGCCGCTCCCACTGCGCTTCGCTCGCGTTCGGCGCTGCGATCACCGCGCTGGTGACGAACTGCGCGTATATCGCGAGTATCGCGATCGCGGTCGCCGGATAGCGGACTATCTCCCATCCCTCGAGCTCGTGCAGCCACTGGATTCCCCACGCACCCACCAGCGCTATCGGCACGAGGAATCCGACCGCGAACTCGGCGCGATATGGCCGCGCGATCGTCCATAGCGCGAGGTTCACGATCATCCAGACCAGCGACCATCCCGCGAAGTACGACTTGATCCGCCGCGCGAGGATTGCGATCACGCCCGCAAGCGCCGCGAGCACGATCGCGAATTCATAGAAGCCGCCGATCGCGAGGTACAGGCGCGGTGCCGAAAGCGCGGACGCGCTGACCGCATTCGCGAGCGGAGCAATCAACGCCGCGGACGGGACACGCAGCGCGTCGGCGCTGAGCAGCTCGACGATTACAACCCACACCGCGACGAACGCGATCGCGCCCGCGACCAGCAGCCATCCGCGCCGCGTCCACCATACGCGGATGCGCAACACCGTGTTGCCGCCGGCGATCGCATTGATGACGCCGACGATCCCGAGCGCGATTATCGCGCTGAGCACATC
>JBAPSR010000321.1:0-5750 GCA_049281755.1 Binataceae bacterium (SeqCode) | reverse complement strand
CCCCCGTTGCGCACGTTCGTGGCCGGGCGCGAGCTCAAAGCGCCCGCGCGCGCCTCGAGCACGATCCTGGTGTGGCGGCGCGATGCGAAAGTGTTTTTTCGCGAGCTCGAACCGTCCGAAGCGCGCGCGATCGCGAGGCTGCGGCGCGGCGCCACGTTCGGTGCAATATGCGCCGGCTTTGTCGGCAAATCCTCTACCCGCGATCCGGTTGCCGCGATTAATGCGATGCTCGCGCGATGGCTGCGCGACGGAATTGTCGCGCATGCTGGTTTGGCGCGCGCCGGTGCTAAGCTTGATCCGCCGCGGCGCCGACACGCCGCGCGAAGTTCATGAACGGCACGGGGATAACCATCGAGCGCGTGGCCACACGCGACGGATGCGAGGAATTCGCGCGTCTGCCGTACCATGTTTACGCGGCCCGCGAGGCGTGGTGGCCGCCCGATATCCAGAGCGAGATCGACATGATCACGCGCCGCACGCATTTCGCGGCATACCTCGACCTCGAGGCGTTTTGCGCGCGCCGGCGCGGCCGGATGGTCGCGCGCGTCAGCGCGGTCGTAAACCGCCGCTATATCGAACACTGGGGTGAGCAGCTCGGGCAGCTGATTCATTTTGAAGCGTATGAAGGCGAAGAGGATGCGGCGGTGGCGATGCTCGAAGCCGCGGCGCAATCCTTGGGCGCGCGCGGGATGAAGGCGGCGCGCAGCGGCTTCGCCGCGTTTCTTGATTATCCATACGCCGTCGATGGCTACGGGCGGTTGCCCTCGTTTCTGCTCCGCGGAAACCCGCCGTACTACCATCGATGCTTCAAGCGGGCCGGCTTCGAGACTGAAAAAGGACAAACCGATTACACCGCTGAGCTGAGCCCCGAACTGCTCGAGCGCTATCGCCGCTCGGTTGCGGCAGCCACCGCGGCCGGCGTCACGATCAAGAGCTGGCGCGAGTTCGGATTTCTTGCCGCGATCGACGCGTGGACCGAAGTGACTAATGCCGCTTTCACGCGTCATTGGGGGTGGAACCCGGTCACCAAGACGGAAGTGCGCCCGATGCTGATGTCGCTGTGGGAGAGTCCGGTAGCCGACCTTTCGATGCTCGCGGTGATTGACGATGAGCCGGTCGGCGCGGTGTTCTCGGTCCCGGACTTGAGTCCGATGCTCGCGCAGGTGAGGCGCGGCGTCCGCCTGGAGCCGCATCGCGGAGGCGGCACGCGGGGCGCGCTGATCAATATCGGCGTGAAGGAAAGTGTGCGCGGACGCGGAATCGCAGCCGCGATGGCGTCGCAGTCGTATCTCAAGATGGCAGAGCAGCGGATGCGCTACGCCGGCTACACTCTCGTGCTCGACGATAACTGGGCCTCGCGCCGAACCGCAGAGAGCCTCGGTGCGCACATCTCAGGAAATTTTGTCACCTACCGGCGCAACCTCTGAGCGAAGGCCGCGATGCTGAGCATGCGCATATTGGTGTTGTTCATCCACGTGACCGCCGTGATCGTCGCGCTCGGCGGCTCGCTCTTCAGCACCTTTGCGCTCACTCCGATCCTGGCCGGAGAGCTGGAGCCTGCCGCGCGGGTCAAAGTCGTGCGCCGCGTCGTTCGGCGCCTCGGCGTGATCGTGCTGAGCGCGCTGGTGATCCTGGTCGCGACCGGGATGCTGAACGTGCTGTATATCGGCGCGATCAGCGTGCTGCTCGCGATCAAGCTGGTGCTGGTGGTGATCGTGATCGGTCTTGCGATTTATCAGTATGCAAATCTCGGTGCGCGAATCTGGCGCGTCTCGGAAAATGGCCCGGCCCCCGATCTTCCTCCTCTGCTGGCGCGCTTTCGCCGGGTCGGGCTCACGCAGGGGATGATCGTGCTGCTTATCGTCTACCTGTCGCTGGGGCTGACCCGCGTCGCGGGACCGATCGCGATCGGATGAAGCCGGCCTATCGAAAGTGGCTGCGATGGCTCACCATTCTCGCGCTGCTGGCGGGAATCATCTCGACGCTCAGCTACGGCAGCGGCGCCCATCTGGTGGTTCGATATATGGATCCGCCGGTCGGCAGGTGGTGGAACGAGCATGAGTTTGCGCTGATGATCCTGGCGGCCGCCGCGCTGGGCATGCTCATCGCGATTCGAGTTGGCGCGCGGCTCCTCGATGACGCCGCGGCGCGCGCTCGCGCCGCCGTGATTTCCATGATCGTGGGCGGCGCAGTGCTGCTTCCGTTCGCGCGGCTCGCAGCCATCCTCGGCCAGCTCGGATGGACCGGCGCCGACTCGTTCGACACCTACGCGATGAATTCGATCGTTGACAAGGTTCTGATCGCGGGCGTTTACTTTCTTAAGATCGCCTGCTTTGGGTTGGTCGCCGGACTCGCGATTTTTGCGATCGTCGCGATGGCGGTTTCCCTCGCCGCCCCCGCGCAGCGCGAGGCTCGTCAATGAAATCGAAATCCGGAAAAGACAAAGATCCGCGCAAGCTGCCGCTGAGCCGACGCTCGTTCTTAAAGGGCGCCGCGCTCACCAGCGCCGGAGCGGTCGCCGCCGTCGCCACGCTCGGTCATCTCGCGCACGCCGACGCAGCGCCGCCGGCATTGGCCGAAGGCATAGCGGAGCAACTTGGTCCCGGCCCGGTCGATATCGAGCTGAAACTCAACGGTGCGACTCACCGGCTCGCGGTCGAGCCGCGCGTGACCCTGGTGCGCGCCCTGCGTGAGCATCTTGGGATGACCGGGACCAAGCTGGTCTGCGATCGCGGTTCGTGCGGCGCCTGCACTGTTCATCTGGACGGACAGCCGGTCACCTCGTGCATGATGCTGGCGGTCGATGCGCGCGGGCATGAGATCACGACGATCGAAGGACTCGGAAATCCCGACCGGATGCATCCGGTGCAGGACGCGTTCGTGCACACCGACGCGATGCAGTGCGGGTTTTGCACTCCCGGAATGGTGATGTCGATCGCGGCGGCGCTCGAGCAAAATCCGGCCGCCGATCTGGCCGCGATACGCCAATCTGTCGCGGGAAATATCTGCCGCTGCGGAACCTATCCTCATGTGTTCGCGGCCGCGCTCAAGGTTGCGCGCACCAACGCCGGCGCGAAGGGGAGTGCGTGATGTCGCGCCGCGTCACGGTCAATCTCGGAATCCCCGAGGCGCCGCGCGAGGTGACCGTTGTGATTCCCGACGACGAGTCGACCCCGTGGCAGCTCGGCGACCGCTTCACAATCGTCGGCGTCGAGACTCCGCGCGTCGATGGTCCCGCAAAGGCCACCGGCACCGCGCATTACACCTACGATATGGCGCCGCCCGGGATGCTCTACGGCGCGATTCTACGCAGTCCTTATCCGCGTGCGCACGTGAAGAGCGCCGATCTCTCGGCGGCGAGGCGGCTTGCAGGAGTGCGCGCCGCGATCCAGATCACCGACGGCGAGATTCGCTTCGCCGGGCAAGAGGTCGCCGCCGTCGCCGCGACCAGTTCGGATATCGCTAACGACGCGATCCGCCTCATCAAGGTGGACTACGAGCCTCTCCCGTTCGTCGTCGATATGGACGCCGCGGCCGCGTCCGGCGCGCCGAGCGTGTTCAGCGGCTCGAACGTGGGCGAGGCAAAGATCTCGAGCGAGGGCGACGTCGAGCACGGACTCGCGCAGGCCGCCAATCGAATCGAGGCGACCTACACGACTCCCGTGCAGACTCATGTCTCGCTCGAAACGCACGGCGCGGTCGCGCAATTCGACGCCGGTGCGCTCACGGTATGGTGCTCGACCCAGGGCGTGTTCTCGGTGCGCGACGATCTTGCCATGCTGTTCAATCTTCCGCCCGACAAGGTCCGCGTAATCAGCGAATACTTGGGCGGCGGTTTCGGATCGAAATTCGGCGCGACCCCGGACATCGTAATCGCCGCGCGCCTGGCAAAAGAATCCGGAGCGCCGGTCAAGCTGATGCTGCCGCGCGGCGACGAGCATCTGGCGACGGGAAATCGGCCCAGCTCCGAACAGAAAGTCCGCATGGGCGTCGACGCGAAAGGCAAGCTGGTCGCGATCGATCTGGCGCAGCGCGGCAGCGGCGGAATCGGCGGCGGCTCCGGAAGCTCGGGCCCGTTCAAGCTGGTCTATCCGTGTCCCAACGTTCGCACCTCGGAAACCAACGTCTATATGAACACCGGTCCGTCGTCGCCGATGCGCGCGCCCGGATGGCCGCAAGGCACCTTCGCGTTGGAAATGGCGATGGACGAAATGGCGCGCAAGGCCGGGATCGATCGGCTCGAGTTCCGCCGCGCAAACAATATCAATCCGATCCGCGCGATCGAGCTCGAACTTGGCGCACGCGCCTTCGGATGGACCCCAGAAAGCGCAGGGCAAAAAGACAGCGCCACGAAAAAATCCGGCGGCCCTGTCCGCCGCGGAACCGGTCTGGCATGCGCCGCATGGCACGCGCTTGGAGCCTCGGGACCAGAGGCGCTCGCGATCGCGCATCGCGATGGCCGCGTCGAGATTCGCTGCGGCACGCAGGATATCGGCACCGGCACCCGCACCGCGCTCGCGGTCGTCGCCGCCGAAGAGCTCGGCCTCCCGATCGCGCAGATTTCCACGGAGATTGGCGACACCCGCTATCCGTTCTCGCTGCCCTCGGGCGGCAGCATGAGCTCGCCGTCCAATACTCCCGCGGTTCGCCAGGCCGCGGCGCATCTGAAGGACAAGCTCTTCAGGATGGCGGCGCCGATGCTCGGTGCGGAGCCCTCGGACCTCGAGGCGCGCGAGGGGGCGATTTTCGTGCGCTTCGATCCGTCGCGAAAAGTTGCATTCAAAGATCTATGCCGCCGTATTCCCGGCGATTCGATTTCCGCGGGCGGCGACCGGATTCCAAACTACGCCTCCTATCGGCCCGATCAGGCCGGATGCCAATTCGCCGAGGTCGAAGTCGATACCGAGACCGGAATAGTGCGCGTGATTCGCGTGGTCGCGGTGCATGACGCGGGCACGATCATCGATCCGATGACCTCGCGCAGCCAGGTCAATGGCGGCGTGCTGATGGGAATCGGGTTTGCGCTGTTCGAAGACCGCCGGATGGACCCGAATCTCGGCCTGATGATGAATCCGACCATGGACGATTACAAAATGGTCGGCTCGCTCGACGTTCCGCAAATCGACGTGATGTTCCTCGACGTGATGAACGGCGGCACCAATACCGGCGTGCTCGGAATCGGCGAGGTCGCGCACGTCGCGAGCGCCGCCGCGGTCGCGTGCGCGGTCAGCGACGCAATCGGCAAGCCCGTCCGCGAGCTGCCGCTGACGCCCGACAAAATTCTCGCCGCGATAGGGCACGCGTGATGAACAAGTTCACGATCGTCACTCCCGCCGATCTCGCGCACGCAAGCGCGCTACTCGCCGCGCCGAATCACAGAGCGATCGCGGGCGGCGTCGACGTGGTCGATCTGATGAAGCAGGACATCGCGAGTCCCGCCACGCTGGTCAATTTGAAGGGCCTGCCGGAGCTCCAGGGAATCAAGTTTCAGGGCGACGGTTCGATGCGCCTCGGTGCGCTGGTAAAACTGCACGAGGTCGCAACCAATCCGGAAATTCAAAAACGCTTCACTGCGATCTCCGACGCCGCCGGCGAGGCGGCCACGCCGCAGATTCGCAATCTCGGCACGGTCGGCGGCAATCTGTTGCAGCGCCCGCGATGCTGGTATTTCCGAAATCCGCTGACGGTCTGCCTCAAGAAGGGCGGCGACAAGTGCTACTCGATCGGCGGCCTGAATCGCTATCACGCGA
>JBAPSR010000320.1:0-2108 GCA_049281755.1 Binataceae bacterium (SeqCode) | reverse complement strand
GTTTTGAAGCGAGTAGGTAGTCAGGCCGAGAAACGTGTCGATCAGACGGTTGTAGCGTACTTTGGCGAGGAGCGCCTGTTCGTCGCTCAAGGAGTACGCGGCGATGATTTCCGGCGTTGCGTCGGGAATCTTGATCGCGATCATGCTCGGATTCGGAACTATATTCGCGAGTTTTGCCAGCCTGAAACGATATAGGGCGCGACCGGCAAGCTCAATGACCCACTCGCGGCCCTTTCCTTCCGTTGCGACGATGTCGGCGGGCAAGGCGGTGCGGAACCGAAACGAATAGATTGTGTCGCCCAGATTCTTCGGAAGCGCGATGCCAAGGGATTTAGCGGTCTCGACGAATTCGTCTCGCGAGAACTCGAACTGCGTTTTGCCGGGCTTGTAGTGCTTCTTGAAGATAGTGCCGACGATGGCGGAGTAACGGTTCGGCTTTTTCGGGGTTCCCGCGACGTCCTTCTTAGCCATTCGCTTCGCCCCCTCGCATCCGACGAGTACGCTTTGGAACGACATCGGACGAGACGCCGTAGTGCTCGGCGGCCTGGGACATGCCGAACGACAGCAAGCGAGGATCGCCCTGGGCGACGGGCCGATCGGACTTCTTGGGAGCCGAAAACGCTTCGCCGACCTTTGCGGCTACGGCCCTGGCGAGCAGGGGCGGCACAGAATTGCCGATTTGCCGAAAACCATGCCACTTCGTAACGTGGAAACGGAACCAATCGGGGTAGGAGTGCAATCGCGCCGCTTCGCGGACGGTAATGCATCGCGGCGAAAAAGGGTGTATGGGCCGAGGCGATGTAAACGCGCCTCGATCACTGGCGGTGCCGGCGCGAATCGTATTGCAGACGCCCTTCGGATCGAGCTTGTGAAAACGGCTGACGGGTTCCGTGTCGCCTGGCTCCGTCTCGCGAAAGCGCTTTATCGACAGAGCCGTGTGAATTGTTCGCAAACTCGACGTGAGCAGGCCCGCGTCGAATTCGCGAGGGGCGGAGTAATCCCCGGGATCGGATTCGTCCCCTCGCAAGAGAGCGCCGTAGTCGGTGGATTTCTTGAATTTAGCCTTAACCCAATCTCGATGTAGCAATTCCTCGTAGTCATCGGCTTCGGGTAAATCCCGCAAGGCGTCCCACACGGTCGGAGAAGCTTGAAGGAACAAATGACCGGCGTCGCCTTTGCCGTTCCTCGGGGTTTTGTGAGTATCCTCCGGGTAGAGCGGCAACGGAAGGCCCTTGCGCGCTCCCATGAGGAACAAACGTTGCCGGTCTTGCGGGACGCCATGATGCGAAGCGTTGAGCACCCGATAGTCCTCCAGGACGCTGTAACCGCGCTTGCGAAATTCTCCGATGATTTCGTCGAGAAATTTCTTGTGAGCGCCCACGGTGAGTCCCCGGACGTTCTCGAACACGAAATACGACGCTTTCAGCTCGACTACGAGACGCACGAAATGATGAACTAAGGAGTTTCTCGGATCGTCCAGCGCCCGCTTACCGATCATGCTAAAGCCTTGGCAGGGCGCGCCGCCGAAAACGACATCCACGGGCCGGTTTCCTATGCGCGAACCGTCGCGAATGTACTTGGCGTTTATGTCGGCAACGCTGCGGCAGATAGCCGCGCAATCGGGAAAATTAAACTCGTGAGTCGCACAGTGGATGGGGTCGTATTCCACGGCGGCGGCAACGTCGAATCCGGCCTGCTCGAAACCGAGGCTCATCCCGCCCGCTCCCGCGAACAGATCGACACCGATCGGCTTTTTTCCATTGGCTCTCATCAAACGCAGTAGTGCCTCAACGTCTTTACGTTTGGATACAATCGACACAAGCGATTCTATTGCGAACCGAACGATCAATCAAGCGCTTTCGGGACGCCAGATGGTCCACAGCGATCAATCTTCGCAGATGGCTACGAAGCCAAATCCGATTCGCTAAAGCGTCCAAGCACGCGGTCGAACTATGCGGCGGAAAGGCATCGAGATTTTGAATCCGTCTCCTCCAACTGGGCGGTTTGCGATCACGGTGGGCAAGTCGTCAGGGAAACTGTGACGTAGCATCATTTAACTTCGGTCGCGTTGCGAATCCGGTAGCGATCCGCGGCATCCTTGAAGGTGA
>JBAPSR010000319.1:0-1946 GCA_049281755.1 Binataceae bacterium (SeqCode) | reverse complement strand
GCCGCAGCAGGTTCCGGTGCGACGGCGGGCTCGGCCGCGACCGGAGCAGGCACTGCGCGCATCAGGCTCATGCTATGAGCGCCGCGCGCGGACTTGATGAATGAAACTGATTCGGCGGACTTGCCGTCGCGCATGATCTGGACGTTCAGCGTGCGGACCGGCGCGCGCTGCTCGCTAATCGGCGCAAGCACAGCCTGATTGTGAATGGCGGGTGGCTCGAAGCTTTTCAGATCACTCATTTCGGCGCCGCTGGTCGTGATGATCTTGCTGTCGGTGTAATTGCGCATCGAAAGGCGCAACTGCCCCTCGTGGCTTGCGAGCGCGAGTTTCTCCGACTGCTCGGGAGTCACCAGCAGAGTCACGACTTTGACTTCCTCGGGCTCGTCGTTTTTCTTTTCGATTTCCTGCGCGACCGCCAGGACTTCGATATCCTGCAGGACCATCTTCGAGAACGACGGCTGATCGCGGCCCGAGCCCGATACCGACACCAGCACGTCGACGTGCGCGCGCGGCTGTACGAAGCCTGCGATATCGCTGACTTCATCGACCGGCACGGCCATCGCACGCATTCCGTTGGGAATCAAAAGCGGCATCACGCCGGCGGTTTTCTCGCCCATGAACAACTTGGCGGCGACGATGGGTTCGCTCGCGACAGTCTCGATTCTTACGAACGAATTGATCACCGCCTGAGGGTCGGTGAAGGCGCCCGCCGGCACGCTATCGCGCTGCCATCGCGCAAGCTTGATCGCGCCCGCGTCGATTCGTTCTCCCAGATGCAGATCACGCGCGGCGACCACGATATCCACCGTGCTCGCTAACGCTTTCTGCACCTCTGCCTCGCGCCGCTTGAGGGCCGAAAATACAATGATCGCGGCGAGGACCGCGGCCAGCCCCGCCAGAATTGCGAATATCAATGGTCGTCTCATTCTCCCCTCCGTTCCGCCCGCTCACGCGGCCCGCTGGGATAACCTTCCTCTTAATGCGCCTGACTAATGGCTCATTACGATTTCGATCTGCTCAGTTCGTATCCTGCTTTTGATTCGTGGCGGCCGGACACCGATATCGCCGCCCCGAGGCACCGTTTGTCAGTCAACCCAAGCGCCTGCCGACAGCGGGGATGATGTACCCGCCGCCGGCCGCGGTTTCGTGCGGCCACGTGAAGATCTTTCGCGCGCCGCGAGGCGTATTACGCGCCCTTCAAGGTGTTCGTAACGTTAGTTATGATCGTGTTGATGCCGCCTTCGAGGCCCTGATAGGCGATGTAACCGGCGACCGCGATCGCGGCTATGATCAGCACGTATTCAGTCATCGTCTGACCTTTGCCCTCATGAAGTCGCACGTACATTTTGGTGATCCAGTTCGTCATGACTCTGTACTTACCCTCGGCGAGCGTTTTGCTCGTTTGTTGATTCGGAGTTGAGTTCCCGTTTTCAGCTTTCGACATGATGACAAGTGCAGAGGTCATGCCATGGCGAAAGATCGCACTGGGGCGAGTGCTTCGGCATTCGACCAAAGTCCTTGCCCACGAATGAGACAACAAACGTCCGGAAGCGGGACGAAGCAGATGCTGCATTAGGCGCAATAGTGTTTCAGATTGATGCGAATACTAATTGTCGATGAGCGTAGTTTTGGAGTGAAATAGGGTGTCGCGGCTCACGATTCATCGATACGAGCGAACAGACGCCTTTAACGCGCATCCCGGATCGCGACAAAGAGCCCCCGGCACAATTCGGGGCATCGTGCGGGACATCGACTGCGACGCCGTGCATCTGTCCGACTTTTGCCACCCGAAATCGGCACGATTCGAGCGCTGGAAGATTCAGATTGCGCTGGATAGCCCATACGGGTGCATAATCGGGGCGTGAAGGATTCCTTCCGAAAGCGCTTCGCGGCGGGAGTCGCGCTGGCGGGCGCGGTCGCGATGCTTGCGGCGACAGGATGCGCTC
>JBAPSR010000318.1:0-2341 GCA_049281755.1 Binataceae bacterium (SeqCode) | reverse complement strand
AGTCGAAGTTGTTCGCGATGCCCTATGCGGTGGACAACGAATTCTTCCGCGCCGGCGCCGAAGCGGCGCGTCCCGGACGCGAACGGTTGCGCGCCGAGCTGGGACTTGCGCCTGGACGCCCGGTCGTCCTGTTCGCGTCGAAGCTGCAGCCGCGAAAGCGCGCCGGCGATCTGATCGAGGCGTGCGCAACCCTCCAGTCGCCGCCGCGCCCATATCTGCTGATCGTCGGCGACGGCGAAGAACGTGCCGCGCTTGAGGCTCGCGCGCATCAGCTTGGACTCGACGGCGCGGTCCGCTTCCTGGGCTTTCGCAACCAGACCGAGCTTCCGCGCCTGTATGACCTGTGTGACGTGTTCGTGCTCCCCTCAGACGCGGAGCCTTGGGGGCTGGTCCTGAATGAAGTAATGAACGCCGCCAAGCCCATTATCGCGAGTGACGCGGTGGGCGCCGCGCCCGACCTGGTCATCGAAGGCAACAATGGCTTCGTTTATCCGCTGGGCGATATCGGCGCGCTCTCGCGAGCGCTCGAGCGCGTCACGAGCAGTCCCGAGCACGCCGCCGCGATGGGCGCGAAGAGCCTCGAAGTCGTCGCGCGTTACAGCTTCGAAGCCGATCGCGTGGGCCTGCTCGCCGCGCACGCCGCCGTGACCGGCCGCGCCGCGCAGAATTGAGATGACGGCGACGCATCCGAGCCTCAGGCGTAACGTCGCGTGGAGCTACGTCAATTGGATCGCAGGATTCGCGGCGCCGCTCATCCTTATTCCGCTCTATGTTCGGCTGCTCGGTCATCAGCTTTACGGCGAATGGCTCGTGATCGTGAGCATCACTTCCTATCTCGGCCTTGCTAATCTTGGCTCGTGGCAAGCGGTCGGGAATCGAATCGCCGAAGCGATTGCGCGGGGCCGGCGCGACGAGATCGGCCGCCTGATGTCCACTGGATTTGTTGCCTACAGCACGATTATGGCGGTGATTGTGCTCGTCGCATTGGCGGCAGCTTCCCTCTTTGCGCGCCGGATCATGCCCGCGCTCGACGTCCAAGCGCTCTCGGCCTTTTATGTGTTTATCGCGCTTTCCGCGGTAGGCTTTCCGCTGAGCGCATACTCGCTGATGCTGCGCGCGTACGAGCGGGTCGATATCGAACAGCGTATCAACGTCTGTTCGAGCCTCTTTCGGATCGCTGCGATGGCCGCAGTCCTGGTTGCCGGCCTCAAGCTGATTGCCGTGGCTGTTATTCAGGGCGGCGCGATAGTTGCAACGGGAGTCGCGTCGTACGCAGCTGCGGTCCGGCTCGACGCTGATGCGCGGCCGCGAATGTCGAAGTGGTCCACACCGCTGCTCACGAGCCTGGTCAAACCGAGCATCGGGTTTTTTGGTTTATCTGTCGCCTCGACGCTGGCGTTCGGGGTCGACAACCTGGTGATTGGGTACGTGATGGGCGCGCGCGCCGTCACGCAGTACGCTGTCCCGTTCCGCCTGATGACGATCGTCTCAGGCGGTTTTGCTGCGGGAGTTTCCGCGCTATGGCCCACTATCACCAGGTTTCACGCCGGCGACAGGTTGGGCGAGCTCCGGCGCGGACTGGTCATGCTGATGCGCCTGGGATTTGTGATTAGCGGCGCGGCGGCTATCGGATTGTGGTTCCTTGGCCCGGGGTTCATCCGTATCTGGGCGGGAGCAGGCGTTTTCCCCGGCCGTGCGACGTTCGGCCTTCAGATCGCTCTGATGATCATACAGATGCTGCTCACCCCTGCCGACGCGGTTCTGATGGCGACGACGCGGCATTATGGGTATGCCACTCTCGCGGCAGTTGAGGGCGCGCTCAATCTTGGCCTGTCGCTGTGGTGGGTTCGTTACTGGGGACTGGCGGGCGTGATCGGGGCCACAGTCGCGGCGCGCCTGCTTACCAACGGATGGTACATGCCGGTGGCGGCGCTCAGGACGATCGGGATGAGCACAAGCGAGTTTCTCCACGCACTCGTCCAAACCGGTACCGGCGCGATCGCAGATGAATCGGCTTGAGCGAATCAGCGGCGCGTTGCGCCATGCGCCCGGCCTTGAGCGCGCGGAATGGCTCTGGAACCATGTGCGCCCGCTCTATGAGGGTGTTCTTCGTGCCTTGTTCGGCGGTCGCGGACTTGAACGCGTCATCAACGGCAGCGACCGAATCCTCCTGAGTCCGCTCTCGCGCCACTTCACCACCGAGGCCTACGAACCCGAGGTATGGCGTGCCGTGATGAGCTGTATCCGCCGCGGCGACACTATTGCGGAGGTCGGCGCGAGTATCGGTATCTATACGCTCGCGCTTGCGAATCGTGTCGGTGCGGAAGGCCGCGTGGTTGCC